>JAJDCC010000231.1 GCA_029261015.1 Candidatus Omnitrophota bacterium
ATGGAGGGGCTAAATCCAAATGCTCCACCATAACGGATTGCGCAAGGTATTCATGAAAATCTTCCAAACTCTTGTAGTCCTGCGCAGGCATATTCACCAAGCTTTGCATACGCTCTAAGAAAGAGTGCGTCATGATGTATTCTTGGGAGAATGGGCTCAGAAATTCTCTAAACAGCTCTTGTTCAGCCCGAATAATATCGATTGCTGTATCCATCTCACCCGGACGCGCTAAATTCGTAGACATCAAATTCCAGGGTCGCTGCGAAAGCAATAAATCACTGCTTAAAAGTGAAGGCATGGGCAATTGATGCTCTAAGAACCAATTCACCATGCGTGGGATTTCATTGGATAAAAACAGAATCGCTTCATAGGCTTGATCAATAGAAGGCTTATCGGCTAACCAATAGTTAAGCAAAGTACCCGGGATATATTCACGAAGCACTATAGATTTCTCAGTATCGACAGCTTCGATTTTAGGCAACCAGCGTCTAAGATCTCCTTGCTGTTCGGCTTGTGATTCAATACTTTGTAATGCACGCAAAGTCCATTGACCTGGATACCAGGCATACACAAACTCTCGGCCTGTCTCCATATCTTCTAAAAGCACCCGATGGTAACTCAAACCCGATAAGGTTTCCTTAAATCGATAGGAGCGCCCATTGACTTGAATCGGTTCGCTTAACCACTCTTCGAGATTTCTAAACTCACTGGATAGTTGAGCCCCCACATCCCCATAGTCCTTAGTGATTTGGCCACTATTGGTCAACTGTATAAGGTGTACCGTAAAATCACTTTCTGGGTAGCTTGTCTTTAAAGCTTGAATCCCTTCATAAGAAGATACCGGAACCACGACATGCCAATCTTCTTGAACAACCAGTGCCGATTTTTCCTGTGAGAGATTGACCGCACGAACCGCTTCTCTTAATGTCCAACCACCGATTAAAGAGAAGTCAACGAGGATGGGCACAATGGGCTCTGATGGATCTCCATCAATAATGATGTCCATCTCTTGCTGAGCAATGTCTCCTGTGGCCCAACCCACATGCGAATAATGTTCACGCAACAGATTCAGCACCGCACGTGAAAATGGGAAAGAACTGTCCACAGGGCTCACCACTAAAGGTCTGATTGGATAATCATAGGATGCTTTTAGGTGCTCAGCTAAGTATTGCCCGATAACCACACCCGTTTCATTAGAGACTTCACCTAGTGCTGAAGCACTGAGCCCACGGTCTCGCCGTAATTGCCTAAGCAACCACCTCAACTGAGGATACTGATCTCCCATGAAATGCACATGGGCCTCTTCTACACCCACAACTTCTTTACGTAAATCCAAAACCGTATCATGCACAACGTAATGTGCTGGATACCGACTGAGCACAAAAGGAAGATCCTTAGCCAATGGCCCTAATTCAATAGGGGATACATCCAACCGACTATAACGGCTCATTTCTTGAAGCAGTTGATGCAGTTTATGCAAGTCAAGCACTGGCTTTAAGTCTTCTGGTAAGCTCTCCCAAATTTCCTCAGCAGTGATCTCATAACTCTTTTGAAATTCAGAATCAAACACTAAAGGATCTGTAAACCGAATGCTCAGGTGATCTAATACCCACTTCCGGGCACGCTCAAGCTCCTGATGATCGACCTGGAAAGGCCTGGCATCTGAAGCACTATGAAATACATGTGATCCCCACCAATTCATGGCCACTAAACCCGCCGTGCCAATCAATAATCCCCCAGTCAAAGAAGCGGTGGAAAGTCTAAAAATCATTATTGGCAATAAAGTGGCTAGCATGAGACTTTGCAAAACCGCCGCTTGTGCAAAACGCTCTAACCACAATGGCAAATGCCCACGCCGTTTACGTAATAACCGTAAACTCTCAGGCCCCAAGGTCATCACTCCGATAAAAATATTGGCACTCACATCAGCGATACGATACAAAATGGGTGAATACTGCCAGCGTTCTTTCCACCGCTGAACAGCAGCTAACTGAACAATGAGTTGACGACCATTGGGCATCGACAACACGCCCACTTGATGTTCAGGCTCATCACCACGCTGAATGATTTCCCATTCAATCGTCCTTAGCCAGGCAGCCATAGCAATGAGTACACCACTACTACCCACCAAAATCATGCTCACAAAAGTCATCGGAAACACATTGATGCTCAAAAGATTGTGGATAGTATAGTTACCCAAGTGCAACCAAAGTAATGCAGCCAAATTGGCAACCGCCAGGCTGAATATCCCCTTGGACTGCACCATGGCACGACGTGTAGCCCCTGCCAATGGATCTCGATCGGCATCCACACGATAGGGTTTTAACCAACGCAGCAAATCGGCTTGCTCTTCTAGCCTCAAAAAACGCGCGCCTGGTGTCAGTAATAACTCCAAAGCCAACACAATCGTATTCGCTAAAAATAGGTACGTGATCACAACACCCAAAGCCGTGCTCATATCACCCAAAGATATGCCTAATGACGGTCCCAAAAATATGAAGCTCGCGCTCAACACCCCATTAACGAGCAAACCCGCTAGCGCTCGGTAATTCGAACTCTGCCATGGCATTCCAT
Source organism: Candidatus Omnitrophota bacterium (assembly GCA_029261015.1). Classification (GTDB taxonomy): domain Bacteria; phylum Omnitrophota; class Gorgyraeia; order Aquiviventales; family Aquiviventaceae; genus JAJDCC01. The sequence goes on from JAJDCC010000231.1 coordinate 2,575, forward strand.
AGAAAAACCCAGATAAGATACGCCCTGTCGAATAATCCGCACGTTGACCAGAATCTGGCCCCATCAACCAATGCCCCAACTCATGTGGCACAATGCCACCGACAAGCACAACTCGTATCACTGTATTTAGAAAAGACTCAAACGGTTGTGGCAAGAAGCGAAAAGCGTTGGCTGTGAGCGAGGGTGTCCCTATAGGCTGAATTTTCTGGGATGCGATGCTAATCAGCTCATTTAATTCTTCAAAATCAGGATCTAAGTCTTCAGTACTTCCATTTTGGGCATCTGGTGAATACCACCGTTTAAGCACTCGCTTCATACCCTGCACAGGAGCATAAATCCAACTCAATCGTCCACTTAATAACAAATACACTCGATTAAGCTGATAAGCCTCGTGCGCCAAAGCGCCTCTGCGTACTGGAATATTAGCCTGTGCTAGCCGAGGTAGAGCTTGTGCAATGTGTTCTGGATTTTCAGAATCCAAAGCATACACAATTTCTTTAACTTCAAGATCAAGCAGCATGTGCGTACACTTCACACAAGGCTGCATCGTGACATAGACTGAGGCGTTCTTGAGCGGATTCCCTACCAAATCATCGATCCGCTGGAATAACTCCGTCAATTGGATAAAAAATAGGCGCGGAGAACTGTGTACAGGATAGTTTGAATCTCTTTCAACTTCGTCTAAAACATGAATGAGCATTTGATATGGATAGGGGTCTTTAACCATTTGCTTGCGCTTCATTGCCGCTTTTCGCAATAAGTCAATAATCATACTGGTCTCGGCATGCAGCACACTGCCCACCGGATTGTACCCTTGCCCAACCACTTCATTCCCGATCACCCCCACAGAACCCATTCGAGCACTGGTCACACCACGCTCTTGAGCCGCATTCTCAGCCTGCTTAATCGCCAATTCCATAAAATGTTCATCGTGCAAACTATCAGACTTAGGCAAACGAATCTTATTCAGATTATTCCGCTGATGCAAAGCGCCCGCTAACCATAAACCCATAGCACTCAACACGGTTGCCAAAACACTCCATGCCGGACCGCCTTGAGCCGACAATAAAATGCTGATTGTCGCTAAAGGAATGGCTAGTGTACTGCGCATAGCGGTGCGAGTAGCCGCCCAAATTTGACTGTTGTGAGGAGTCCTCAGCACTTCTCCTGAAGTCAGCACAATGCCTGTCTTTTTATGCAGCAATGCTGAAACGCCAAAGTATCCAAGGGTTAAGCCGATTGCCGCAAGAATATAAGGAAGAATCGAGGCAGCCACATCAGCTATCTCAGCCGGAGGGGCATTGGGTAAAACTCCCAGCCAATACAACAACGCCGTACCACCCAACACTGTCAAGAAATGCAGGGTCCCTTCTAGATTCCCCATCAACCCAATGTCCTCAATACCTAGCGATTGCCATAAACCCCAAGCGCCAGGGAGTTCATCTGTAGTATTATCTGAAGTAGGATCAGTTTTCCCATTTATTCCCCACTGTCTCAATCGTTCATTTTCGAGAAAATCGTAATAAATTTCTATCGCTCTTGATTTATTTGTAGCCATCAACTCGCGAACTTGCGCTTCGACTTCTTTCACTGTCTGAATATTAGCTTCGTCTACATATAGAGGGGGCTCTCCTCTTGACATAAAAATCCAATTCATCAACAACCAATTGGTGCGCCAAGTAAAATCCATGTAAGGGTGTATTTCAGAAAATTCCACATATGTGGACGCAGCAATGTCTACGGTGTCAGGGTTCTCTCTTAATTCATTCGACAATCTATTCCAAAATTCTGACATTCTTGATGTCACATATTTATTTTGAATAGTATCTTCCAACCAAAGCCCTCTAAAAAGTAGCGTTGGAATATCAACTGCATCGAAAATTTTTCCATCACTGGTCGACATGGTTACAAAGTGTAGTATGTCTTTTTCACTACGTGCATCACGATATTTTCCACGCCATGACTCAGGAAAATATGCCAGTGCACGAAAATTAATCCCATTAGGATTAGGCCGCTCCATAGGAACCACCACTTCGTGAGAAATGATGCGGTGTAATTCATGCAGGTAGTCTGGCGTGATCGGTCTCTTATCCAATACAAGCTCATTGACTCTACTCGCCGCATTTTTAAATCCTTGAATCTCTGCATCAGAAAATTCACCGATTAGAGCGACGCGGTCTACATCCATTTGAACAGTCGTCAATGAACTGATTAGCTGATCCCAAACTTGTTTATCAACAGTCACATCAGCCAATAACGCTTCTATTTGTGCTTCGGTGATGTGGGCATATTCATCAGGATTCGCCGCTACGAGTTGTCCTGAAACTTCTACCCAGGCAGGTCCCGATCCATATAAAGGAGCATGGATTTCATTGCGTGGGAAAACATATACCGTATTGGCATCCGTAAAAATCACATTATGCGGAATGTCTTGATTGTGTAATGTTTTCACAAATTGCCCTGCTGCTTGAGCCACCTCAGTAATCGACTCTCCTGAGAAAACCAAAGCATGCATCGGCCAATCGATAAGCTCTTCAATCTGAACAGAACCCTTATCCTGAAGTAATTCACGTGCTGCTGCTTCAACAGGCAGACGATCATAATCTTGTTCAAGGAATAACGGCTGCAAATGCAAATGATTGACACTGGCCCAGGCACTCAAACTGTTGAAGCCCATCTTAAGATCGCTGCGATCTGCGCGTTGCAAGAAGCGCAATCCGATTTCAATCACATCAGGGGTAAGGTGTTGCGGAATTTCATTTTCCATACCAGGCAGAAGCAAGAAATTCATTCCATAAGGATAGATATTGGCCATGACCGAAATCGGCCATTCACTGCCACTGGCCAACCGCTCTGTATACTCTAAGAAGATTTGGCTTGCATCGGCTTTATTGAAATTAAACGCATCTGCATTAAACGGCTGAGCTACAGGTGCTGGCTCAGGAGTTGCTTTTGTTCGTTTAGGATCAAAACGCTTCGGGCTGAATCGTTTGATAAAAGCACGAATCCCTGAAACCGTATCGACCTGAACTGTGGTGATTAAGGAGGCATCGTTTTGGTTGTTCCAATACTGCCAAAAACTTTCCCATAAATCGCTACCCGTCCAATTTCGATATAAGTTCGACAGGGCTTCCCTTAATACAAATTCACGGCGAGCATCGTCTTGGGCCATCACTGTGTAATCTATTGCAGAAAATCCTAGATCAAGTAGAGGGTAGCTTGAGTCAGGTTCAGCATAATGCTCAGATTTCGAATTTACATCAATGCTTATACGAGCTGTGTGAATGTAATCCACGAGATCATGTCTATCGGCTTCCCAATATTTCTCACGCCATCTAGCAAGATAGTGTTCAGATAAATCATCATTAAGCGCAACCAGAGCATGGATTATCCAACGCCGCAACCACTCCGTAGACTGTTTATCTAGATCATGTTGTTCTGAGTCATCTAGTGTCTCAAGTACTCTATTCAATCTATCTGGTAATTCTAGATGCAAATTCATAATACGAGTATGTCTTTCTTCTAGATCCAATTCATATTGAAGATCATCTTCCAAATACAGCAAATCATACATTGCCTGCTGATATTGCTGTCTCGCTTCTTGAGAAAAACTACCCCGAATATAAATTTCAACAACTCTATACAGAGTCAAATAATTATTGGGCTCATTCACAGCCCTCTTCATCAACTCAGCATATAACTTTTCTCTCAAATATCGAGGGGCCAACACTAAACCGAAACGAATCAACATATTCACAAATTGCACATGGCCCCATAGTTCATCAAAATCATTTAAACGAGCAGCATCTTCTAAGGCAAATCGATAAAAACTGAATCTGGTCAGTGCTAAAATGACTAGTGGGAGTAAAATAGTAATGCTAATGATCAAGGGTAGATATGAACCAAAAAATGACATAGCTGAAACCGTTACCCCTAGACCGATAGGCACCCAGTTGATAATTTTTCTGTACATGTCAAATTCTGGATATTCATACTTTTCAGAAAAACGCATAAGCCATGTTTTATTTTTCGGCTTATTACGATTCTTCCATGCCATCAACACCATCACACCCAAACCCAGAGCCATCACCAATAGACCACCAGCCATGACCGGGCCAAAAGCAAAGCTAGAGCGATTTTGCTGTTCAGAACTATCGTTGTCGTATAGAGGGTGGTCTGATTGCAGCAAATGCTTATCGGTGCCCTGAGTAGCCACAAATGTTCCAATGGCTAGCTGGCCAAGATCCTTAGACATACTAGGATATGTCGTTTCCTGAGCCACTTTGAATCCAGAGCGTTTCACTCTTCTAATGAGCTGATGAAATTTGTCTTTATGGGTGAACCGTGGTTTTTTATGCTTTTGGCCTAGCAGAAAACCGGTATTGATAATCAAACTGATCGCATCACCAAAACCCAATGCGTGATTGATGGAAGCTTCATTCGTTTCGCCAAATCCATACTCATTCCACGGACCTTGATCGATATCGATCAGAATATTGTCTACTTGATGCAGGCCTTGAGATTGAATCCGTTGTCTGAATTCTGGTGTCGTCAAATCAACAGTACTGATTTCAAAATCCTGACCTTGAACCCAACCATTCGCCAGCAGAACAGCATGGGCCATAAGGTTCTCTTGCGGGTTGATATCGTATAAATAGGATTTTTTAGCACCTAATGCAAGTTCGACTAAGGCCTGCAAACCATTTCCACTTCCATAGACAATGCCTGTAGCATTTCGCACTGATTTTGCATGTGCTAACTTGGCGATAATACCGGAGCGACCAAAACGACTCACAGCTAAGTTAGATGTGGCATCATAGGCAGTCGGGTTTATGACCAAGACATTGGATGCTAATGCACCCAATTGCGATTGCAGAATCGCCTTAAGCTCCCTGGCTTTTTCTAAGAACTGAGCGGGGTTCATGTCGTTGATCACCACAAATGCTAAAGAACCCAAAATAAAAACCTGTTCAGGAGCATCATAAGCATCACTCAACTCTTTAAAAGTTCTCCCGGCAAACTGATGTGGCCCCATAGGCATTGCCACAATTTCAGATCCCGATGATGGATGCAAAGTCATATAGAGACGAATGAATAGGTTTTGAGCCTCTTCATCACTTAGCTCATTGAAGACTCTACGATCAACCGGATAGCGCTTTGCTATTGCAATTAAGTCATCCACTGTGGTGTCACTTTCATCCAAATCCTGCTGAATCGCACCTAATGGATACTCTATCCACGAGCTCTCAACTTGTTCGCGTTCTAATATTCCAATGAAACTGAACAAATTGGTAATGACATGCCTATTCGTGTCCAATATTTTCCAAACCTGGGAGAAGTCCATTTGATAGGATCGTACAGACCGGGAATTATCCGCAATCAACTCAAACGAAGGCGTAATCACTTGATGCCAAAATTTGAGTTCATTTGAGATACCTTCTTCGCTCATCATGCCATCTTGTGAGCGTTGAGCTTGAGCAATAGCCTGCGCAATCTGGGCTGGATGATGAGCACTCATGTGAACCACAGTGCCTGAATCACTCACAAGCATAAGGTCTTTAGGATTCACCCGATTCACAACTAACCAAATACGATCACCTTGGTAAGTCAGCGGTAACCAGGCTAACCTTGAATTTCTGTTGATGGGTTGTTTCAGTGCTTTTAATACCTCAACTAACCTGGCGGGAATATTCTGATCCGTCTGCCCCCAGGTATCGACATGCACAGGTTTTGGCGCAATATCTTGAGCGCTCATCAGCCCCTTCTTAGGAGTAAACGGCATATTCAGCGCCTCACCACGACTGGAAGCCCAGATAAAGTTTCTGAATTCATGGACAATAAAAGTCACCAGGCTGGCAATAATAAGCGGATGGACGATCGAAGACAGTGGCATTGAGGCAATTGCATAACTGACAATAAATACGGTGTTGAGGATAAGGTTCCAACGTGCACGGTTATTCTCTTGCGTTTCTGTCGGTGGACCTCGCAATTGATAATTGCCTGTTGATGGGTTTTTATAGATAGCACCACCGCTGTGCAATAAACCATACACTACAGGTCCTACAAAAGCAGCCAACAGTACTGCCACAGAAATGCCTAACATCCAACTGTCCCACACCCCATGCGTATTAAATAGACGGGTAATGAACTGACTGCCAAAACCCAGAAGCACAGTGCGTGCCAAGAGATCTTCACCCGCCATACGCAGCACCACTTCTGGCAGTTCTAGCTCAGTGCGATCCCCTAAACCCACAGTAGAGGCCAACATACTGGGACTATCCGTCGTTTCACTAGATATTGAATCTGAAGAGGAAAACGCACTCACATAAAACGCGCCATTATTCCAAGAAATTTGTTGTGTTGGATATACAGCACCGAACGACTTGCCCAATGGCGTATTTAAAAATACTGCTTCAGGAATCTTATACTCTGGACGTTCCATCAGTCCAGCCAGCCAACTGGAGACCATATGATCAGGCCCTCGTTCAGCTATGCCTTCTGCAGCAACTACAATTTGTTCTAAATAGCTGACCGTTAACTTAGACTCTAAACCCTGTGCATTCAACTCTTTCGCCTTTTCAAGAAGATAGGTGAACAAATACGTCACTGTTGGACTATTGCCTACCGAATACTCAACATTAACAATTGGAGTTCCTGCATTGTCTGCTGCCTCCAGCAACAATTGATGCATAGCACGGTTGAGTCCTCGCTTGCGATAATCTTGATCAAATTGTGCTCGATGGTGAAATAGAACAATTCTGCTCTCATCCTTTACTTGCCAACTGAATATCGAATAACCGATTTGAGTGGTGTTATCATCAAGCGGATAAACATTAATTCTCCATCGACTGTCATCAGGTTCAATTCTTAGAGCGTATTCGTTGCCCAGATTATCTGTGAGTATCTGACCTTCTAATTGAGATAAGAATCCTGCATTAGGGCCAACCTCAGCATAGCTGGCATTACCTGAAGGCCTTGCGTATTCAAACACACTCGCAGCGGCTGGATCGGGTTCACGATCTGGCTTACGACTTGGATAAACACGCCCTGCATGCAGACTACGCTCAAGCCCAGCCACCGCAGCAGCCATGTTGAAAATTTCCTCAGGCAAAATGTATTGATCAGATGGAAAGTGTGTGCCCCAATAGGCAGCCCAAGCAAATTTGTCAGCAAGCATCGTGTCATTAATGCCCTCTGGAATTTCGGCTAAGCGTTCCATAAAACGCTCTGTCATGCGCGGTGTGTGTAATTCTAAGAAGACATTCCCGTGACTGGAGTAAGCTGCCCAATCCTGCATAAACTGAACCATATTGGCAAACGCAACCATGGAGGGTACTAATTCTCCTTCATGCGCATAGGACTCGGTTAATTGATTGAGCACCAAAACCATCACACGCGAATGTGGCCACAAATCCACATCAGCAAACTCTACTGCGTTCGCGGGAGCATCGCCGCCTTCAATGTCTTGCATCCACTCGAAAGCTTTCCACAAAACACTGCGGTCAACTGTGAGCACGGCGTTATCGATAATTTCATAAGATCGATCCACATCGAGTTCGCGTAAACTTAACTCATGCGGCAAGAACATTTGAGTCTTTGTGAAGTCATCCAAACCAAGTACTCGGCCTGTATCGTTTGCTGGAAGATTAAGTGCCTGAATCGTCTGATCAATGGTAATCGGATTCGTGACATCGGCCTTAACCGTTTCTAGAATAAGACCGCGCGTCAGCATGTCGCGCCATTCGGCCAGTACTTCAGCTTTATCGCGACCTTGAATCGATTCTGCATCGTCTTTTTGTGCTGATGCGTACAATTTTTCTAAGAATCCCTTTGGCCCTATTTCTAATAAGCGCGCTCTCAACGCAGCGAGGGTATTGCCTGTTAAGGTAATCGATGCCTGATTCAAATCCCCACCAATGGCCACAAATGGTTGCGTACGCAAATCACGATCACCGGCAACTAAAATAGTGCGCATGGCTTCTTCTACCAAACTTGCTAATAACCCCCCATTGCCACTGCCGATATCCACCAAGCCAGCAGGCTGATCCACCGCAGGTTGCGTGAAGCGCTTTTCAATGAGTTTCTTGAGTTCTGGTAAATACGGTTTGTGTGAACCATGACTCGCTAGCACATCAATCATGCGACGTGCTCCAACACTGTCATCAGCAGTTGTGTCGGTCGGCAACGCCCCACGCATATGCGCATCCACCGAAACATCAGGGACTTCACTAAAATCACCTGCCAACATGGCATTGGCATGATCATAAAGTTCTCCATAAGAGTAGGTCACGCCATAACTGGCTTGTTTGGCAGCATACCCACGACCCGCATCTGTAAGGATCACCCCATTATCTTTGCGAAGAACAAGTCCTTGCTGAATCAATAGTTGTATCCCAAGACGAAGCATCGGACGACTGTAATTGTGCGCTAATTGCGCCATGGGTACAGGCTCATCGGGACTATCGAGCAATTGTTGTAAGAATGAAGGTTCTTGAAGGCGCGGTGGTTGTTTGAGATTCAAAGGTTGCCCTAAAGCAACGATTACTGCGGTTGTTAATAAGCCATCTAATGTCGCTTGCATTTGGCGTGCTGCGCGTAGTTCAAGCGGATCGGCTGAAGTGAATGGCAAACCCCATCCTTCTTGACTGCGTTTAATCAAGTGTTCGAAATGATCGACAATGTCAAGATTCGGCGGACCCGTTCGGAAGAATAAATACGAATCCTTAAGATGTTTTAAGGCCGCAGCCGCTTCGCTGATATAACCGTCTTGTGTCATCTGGAAGACACGCTCACCGAGTGGTGTTAAATTAAACGTAAGGGTACCACCCGCTTTTTGAATATCCTCAGATACATCAGCACCAGTAGCACGTACAATCGCATCTAATGTAGCCTGATCTTTGCCGCGCACTTCAATCCAACCTTGGCGGGCTAAAGTACCCAACATGCCATAGACAGAACCCCGATGAGGAGTGTCGCCCTGACTCTCTAAGAATTGCATGATCGCTTCAAGCGTTACTTGGTCCTCTGTGCTGCCCCATAAACTGAGAATATTGAATTCATTGAGGGCTTGCAGTGTTGGCGCTGAGATAAATCCATTATTGTCCTGGAACACTCCCCAGCGGATTTCAGATGGCGTAATGACCTCTCGATCCTTTAGAGGGTGAGACACCACCATGGCCGCAAATTCTGCATCTCCAGAATGTGTTGGATACGAATAGTGTCTTATTTGAGGCTCAGCGAAATGGTGTATTTGCTCAATCAATGAACGGATGTATTCAACCTGATCCGATAACTGTGGCCGCTGATTAAACGCATCCACCTGAGCTAATGACGGCAAATAACGCTCATCATGCAATATAATCAATTTTCCTTGTGGACTTAAAATACGTTCAATTTCTTGCAGAACAGCCACAGGATCTTTGAGGTAATTGATGCCCTGTACCAGCAGCACCACATCAACACTGTCCGTAGGCAGATCTAATCTAGGTGTTTCATTAAGATTTTGTTGAATCGCTTTATCCAAAGGCGGATAGTGTTTCTCCAACACATCGCTCACACGATCTATACCGATAAGGGTTACCTGCTCTGCCCACTCATCAGAAATCATCGTGCGCGTACCACTCATCAAATCAACGACAACTAAGGGCTGTGCTTTATTATTCGCCAACTCAGACAACACGTCACCGACAATCAATTGAGCCATTTGTGTGCCGCGCTCATTTATGAAGAAGCTTCGAAACCACTCACCATCATGATCACGGCGATTGAATCCAGATTTCCACACTTGCTCCTCTAGAATGAAACTAATGTCTTCTATGGGTTCTTCAATACTGACACGCTGTTCACTTTTCGTTGCTTGATTGCGCCAGTAAACAGGCCACAAGAGCACATCTACAAAACGATCTGCTAAGGTTTGCAACCAGCCACCTTTTTCACCCACCGCCGGTATTTTATCCACCAGATATTCAACTGAGCTACGTGTGAGTAGCTCGGCATACAAAGCCTGCGCTGGCGAACGCGTTGCTAACTGCATCGACACCGACAGATACCCTCCAGTAAATGGAATCAGTGAATAGCCCAGTGTCACAGCAAAATCCTTAAACGGAATGATTAATAGAAATGGAACGGTAATCGCAAACCTAATTAAGGTAGGCCCAAAAATCCACAGTAATACTGTGATCGGATTAAAGTTGGCCAAAACAAAGAGGCTGCCGCCATAACGCAAAGGTGAAGTGATTGGCTTAATTGCAAGCTGTGCTGCAAAAACAAGCGTCATTTTGCGCAAATATGCGCCATCCAATGTATTTTCACTATAGGCTTTGGCCATGGTGACATGTTGATCCGCTGTAATGCGCCCATCTTCAAGTGCCGTATCGATAGGTTTCATATAAACATCAAGCAACACCTGGGACCATGGCTTACGGTTACGCCACATTTCAGCCAGCTTATTCAACCCCCTAAATGGCAGTTTGATAACCGCGCGCACCAAACGGAATGGCACAGAGAGGAATTCAGCAATGAGATACAGGGCGCTCATCACACCAAATGGAATCATGTCTTGGATAAAAGCTTTGCCCCACAACCCTGCCTTGCTCAAACGAGATCGGTCCTGCTGATAGATCCATGGAATCTGAGAATCATAGGCCGCCTGAAGTTCGGTATACAAACGCATGTCATGCAATGGGTTTGAATCAAATTCCATACTGCCTAATTGTGACACCATATTCGCCGCGTACGATTCCATAAAGATGCGGTTAAAGGAATGGGGGAAAATGCCTCGTTCACGCATCGACTCTAAGGTCGCTTTGAATTGAAACGAGAATAGCGGAATAAATACAGGCATGATCATTCCCATGAATACTGGAAGTCCTGGCTCTCCATCCAACATCACTGGTAATCCTGACTCGACCTCATAAGGCATGTTGGGCAGCGACATGACAGAGGGTGAACCTGGCCAGCTTTGCGCGATTTCGATATCCTCTAAATCACCTTCTCTGCGTTTGATTGCCACTTGCAACTTGTGTCCATGAGCTCCAATGGTGTCATACAACGCATACACCAAACGCATCAATGCGAATTGCAATTTTTGTTCCTCTGATGGCTTCCAAAAATCACGGGTACCTTCTTTGAGAATGGTTCGATATTCAGGCTCACGAATAGTCACAAAAGGCATCACAATGGCATAACTGTCTGTCGCATCCACATAGGTATAGCCATCGGCTTGCACCACTAACCCGCCACGTTCACGAATTCTATTGGCAATGTCACGACCCAATAGTGTTTCAACTTGAGCTAAAAATTTTGGTGATCGCGTTGCAAAATTCAGCAACCGACGTTCTAATAAAGCCATCCGCACATTCTCTTGCGAAACTTGCAAACCAAATGGCGCTTGATAAGCCATCCAGTACTGCATATCACGCACCATGCGCTTCACCCCGCGTGGACCAAACTGTTTCATCACCTTGCGCTCACCGGTCTCTGTATTCTGAATCTCCCACGCTTCACCCGCAAACCCTGCACCCAAACGTCGCACTACTGCATAGGTCCCTGTTAATCCGATTTGGGTGTTATCAGCCGACTGAATATTCAGTGTGAGAACATCGCCTGGAGCTAGTGGGGACACCCAAACACGAGCCAAACCATAAACCGTGGCCAGGAGTGCAGGCAATATAAAGAAGGCAGCAGCAGATATCGCAGCAAACGCAGGCTGATTCACTAAGCCCCCAACCACTGCAGCTAACGGTAAGGTGTAGAGTGCGCCCTGCATAATGAGCGCAGGAACTTCTGAAGTAGAGTGGGTGATGAAGTGTCCAAACTCATGCGGTAACACAGCAAAATAGAATACGGCGAGGTTACGTAATAGTTTTAGAGGATTGCGCGTATTAAAAAGCGCATGTGAATCAAAATGGATAGAGCCACTGAAAAATCGTGCTGAGATTCTGGAGAAAGAACCCAATGAATTCGGGCCTTCAAAAAAGGTGACTGTCCCCATTTGTGGGCCGGCGCGGGTAGACTCAACAGCTGATAAAATCCAACCAAATAGAGCAAACACACCCCCAAAAGCCCAAGCAGCCACAGCCAAAGCTAAACCTGACAATGCCGCGACTTCTGGCGATGCGGCGTGTAATGCTGACATACCAGCACCCATCAATAACCCACCTACTAATCCAGCGGGCGCCCACATGCGCGCTGTGCTGAATTGACCTGCTGAGTCGATGTTAGCTTGTGTGCCTTTTATTTCGTCATCGTCATCGTAATCTGAAAAATCGTCAGTATCCTCCGTATCTGCATCGGCTAAGATCACCGTATCAATCTGGTATAAAGTATTATCGATAATTTCCACTAATTCCCACTCTTGCCAATCCGTAAACTCGCTACGCCATTGGGTTAATAAGTTTTTAGCCTCTTCTCCGCCTAGAGCAGCTAATACATCGATTCTCCAGCGGATTAACCACATATCGGATGTCCTCTGGCCTTTAAACTCAGCAGGAATTTGTACCCGCAATTCCTTTAGCTTTTGTTGAGCGCCAATTTGTTCTAAATCATTACCTTCTTCAATGACCACATTCAATGCTTCAATAATACTTACGCCCTCTTGCATGGCGTCTTTCAAAAGGTCATGATCAACATCAAGGAAATAGCTCGATTCTTTATCCGCATTATAAAGTCCTAAAAGTTGATTCAACGCCAATCGGTGCGGTTTCATCCCATAATCTAATTCTTTAAGTGACACATTAAGCGCAAAGTCAACGTAATGACGGTAAATACGTTTCCTTAACAGTTTCGGTGATAGGACTGAATTCGACTTTTCCAAAGTAGCTAGCAGGTTGTGAGCCGCGAAGAGTAGCCTGGTGTTACGCTCTTTGAGGCTTTCTTCAATAGTTCTCATAACATTGAGATAGCCCATAACATTAAGAAAGGGTAGATATCTACCGACAGGACTCTCCGCAATTCGCGTCAGCCACGTATCCCCATCTTTCTTCTTCTTTTCATGGGTTACTACTGTATCCACTGCATCTGAATTGCCTGTCAGTTTATTCAACAACCACAAAAGCGGTGCCAAATTCATTTGCAATGCAGGGCCTTCGCTTCCCCCAAAACTATTCAGAAGATCAGTGAACCATTCAAAAATGTCCGCAATATGAATCACGCCATACCAAATTCCAGAGGCAATGATGACTACTAAAACACCCCCTGCCATGGCTAATAAACTCACAATACTGTCTCGATGGTGTAATAAGAGTCCGTCTATAAACCCGATTCTTTGATATCCATACACTGACTCTGGTTGTGTGGTTTCGATACGTTCTCGGTCTAATGGAGAAAGGGACAGCAACACATTAATGATTGCCAGCGCCATGAAAGTAGGAGCAACAAACGGCACAACGGACAGTGAAGCAGCACCTAATGCCGCCCATCCCGTAGCCAAAACCCAAGTCGTTTGCACACCGGCACGCCGAATGATATTGCCTTCACTGACATGGTCAACCACAGCCCTCACTCCAATACCCGCTGATAAACCACTGCCCACAAAACCAAAATCACGCCTAAACGGTGCAGCTGCACGCCAATGCGCCAACTCATGAATACCCAATGACCCTAATGCTCCTATCGATAACACTGCAAGTTGTTCCAAGCTGGAGAACTCAGAGGAACCGATGAATAGCATGCTCAATGCCATCACCACACCCACAGCCAATAGGTTGATATAGGCCGTTGAGGATTCATCAAATACAACTAATCTATTCACATTGATGGGGATTGTATCTGACACAGACTGCCTACTCACTCTTTGTGTGCTTCGTAAAACCCCTTCACGCAATGCTTCATCAGGACGCATTCCTTGTTGCAAACCATGCATCACTGCTGCAGTCATGACATCACCTGCACCTAAAGTATCCGCCACTTCAATATTCGGTGCCTGCGCTTGCCACGCACCTTCACGACTGACCATCACAGCTCCTTGAGCACCTAAAGAAGCAATCACATATTCCGTACCGCGTGCAATGACTTGAGTGCGTAGCAGATGAACCATCTCTACCACACTGATATCCTCAAGAGAAACACCCAGCAGCATTTCAAGCTCTTCTTCATTAGCCTTGATGGCAGTCGGAGCACTGTCTCTTACCGCTTGTTGTGCATCAGCAGACAATGTTTTATGAAAATCAAACAACACTTGAACACCATACTGCTTGGCTAACCGAAGAATATCTGTGATGGATCTAGCATCCATACGCCCCCCAGTATGCAACCAAGAACCAGACTGCATCTGCTTAAGTCGATTTTCAACCTCAACTAGCAAGGATTGATACTCTGCTTCAGTAGGTTGTGGAACCGGCGCGCTCCAACGCTGTTCAATCAATTCTCCATCCTGAGTCTGAACAATCAAAACAGGATAAAAGCGTGTGTCTTGTTCCATGGACACACCACTAAAGGAAACACCCGTTGGGATGTTCTGCTTAAAGGCATAACCTGCTAATCCTTTACCTAAATAAGAAATCGTGTGCCCAACCCCACCTAACTCTGCATACTGGGACGCAGCATTTAAGGATTTGCCTGCCGCTCTGTATGTGTGTGAAACAAAGGCTACTTCGCCCGTGATCAATTCTTGCCCATAAACCGCCACATCAAATGAAGGCGCCATATTCACGAAAAGGGTTTGCGGTGCGGATTGTGCATTCAAGGGCTCGTTGGCCGCATCAATACCCACATGATCTAGCAGCCCCAAGAACTTACGCGTCAGAAGCCATTGTTTATCACCTGAAGACTGTTCAAATGCGCGGTGCTGTTGTTGAAGCGTGGCAACGTCTAGAGAGTCAACGCGTAGAGCTTGATTGATTGTGTCAGTGAGTTGTTGATTAATGCGCCTCTGAGTGGACACTGCATGTAACACCCGAGACTCTTCACTCACGGTACCCGGCCAGATAATAGCCACTGTTTTTATAGTAGCGGCATCCCCTTGTTGCTCAGTAATATGGGCATCCAGGAGACTTTCGACAAGTTGATAGACTTCTTCTGGGGTCTGATGTGTCATCAAATCAGCTTCAGTAATTTCGATCGTCACATCATAATCAACATCTGTAGCAACAAACTTATCTTGTTCAATTAAGGTAACAACAAGTGGTCGGATATTTTGTCTTAGTGAGGCTAAATGCCTATCAAGACGGTTTTCAAGAGCCACTTGAAGTGGGTAGTTGATGAATTGAGAAAAATGCTCAGAAGCCACAACTTGATGGTGAATAGGTCTTACTGTTGGGAACCCTAGATCTCCTCGAGTGCTGTCTCCCAAACGAATGGCTTCAAAAATTTCTGCCGCGTCCTCACCTACAGACCGCAGCACAATATCGCCTTGCTCAGCATAAACGAGAACAGAGCCCCCTGCTGTGACATCCGCTAACAAAGTACCATCAGGCTTTTGAACAAACACTCTGCCATGCCGCACAAAAAAGGAAGAATGACGCCCTGAACGTTCTAAAATCACGCCCTTTCCAGAATCCATTTGTAATCGATGTGATGCATGTGTCGGCGTGACATGCAACCATCGGTGCGTAACGCCTTTGGTAATACGCACAGACTGATCCTCTGCGGGTGCACGTGGCTTCACATCTGAGCGTTTTACAGCTTGTCGTAATGCCCCATTCTCTTTCAATATTTCAATCGAACCTCTCAGTTGCTCTGAATTGACTTTATGGGGTCGAGGCTCTCGACTGTTTAGGGTGTCACTAATAGCATAGGTATTCTTGATAGCCTTATCCCCAAAAATGGCCAATCGCATAGCCTTGGTTTCATACACCAAACCATAATCCCCCCAACTCTTATCAAATGCATGTACCGTGGTCCCCATATCTACAGCAGTATCAGCTGTATTATGCTTCAACGGCACTAATCCAATTGCCGCAAGGTCAATCAAGTTCATACCTTGTACTAAGATGCGTCCAACCACATACTCCATAGCAGCATCATCTAAAGCAAAACCTTGATCCCGCACATACTCACGTAACTCATTGACCAATGTTTGTAGATATTCAGCCACATCAACTTCTGCTATATCAAGCTCTACCCCTTCATGCTTAGGCATTCTCCAGGCTCCAGATCCTGGTGTTTCTATCCGTTTCAATGCTGTTTCAATCAAAATGGCTCGCATGTTTTCATCTTCAGGAATGTCAAATCCAGACCAAAATGGCGTATCTTTTAGGAAGAAATAACTGTCTCCTGCATCTGCTGGATGAAAATGCAGCGAAAGCGGTTGTCCAATTTCCAAGACTTTACTGATAGCCCCAGATTGCCTGCCAAACTCTTTGTAGTGAACTCTACCAAAGACCGCGACAGGATCCACATAACCCAGAGCAAATGAAGGAACAGCAATAGACTCCCCGTCAATCTGAGTCAGCACATACGAGGGATATGTCGCATCATCCACCATACCTACCCATTGTTCAGCAAGCACTTCGCCTGTATCTAAATGCAATGTATGGAATCGATCAGGATCAATCACTTTGCCATCCTGAACAATGCCCAAGTTTTCTAAAGTTTCTGATTCCAGTATAGGAACACCCCACACATAGCCATCTTCATCTGTGCGAATATTGGGCTCGAAAACCACGGTCCCCTGAAACTGCAACTGCTGTACCGCCTGGCTGAGTTTCGCTAAATACTCCGTTAACTGCTGAACCGCTTGTTGCTGCTCTATAGTAAGACCACGTATGGTTCTGTGTGCAGCAGGCGTTTGTAATGCCAAGGCTATCCACATTTTGAGTGCATGCTGAGCATCATCCTGCATAGCATTCTTTTGCTGCAACTCCTCAAGTGCCTCAATAATCGCTGCACGCTGACCAGCGGCAATCAAACGCACTTCTTCAGGGAATTCAGCAGCGGCATGACCAATCACGGATCGCGTTAAACTCTCAAGTACGGGTACCGCTCGATATCTGGGATCTTCAAATAAACGTGCCAGAGCTTCATCAGTTAAGTGAATCACTTCCTCATACAATGCAGCATTAGCATCAGGTCCGGATTGGTTTTTCGTCAAAGGAGAATCTTTACTCCAAATAACATTTGGAAGCGCCTCAGCATCATGCGGAATATCCGATGTGTTCACAAAAAGCAGCGAAGCATAATTGGGATCATTGGTCATATCCGCCACGGGACGGTCGCCAGAACCGACATGATGCACCTCATCTCCAGTGTAAAGAATCCAACGCATGTACACTTCTTCAAGCAACTTCAAAACAGACGCTTTATTGACATTTTCTTGCGCCATCTTGATAGTCGTACGCCCTGCGATTGAAATAAACTTATGCGCAACTCCTGCATCAGCCAAAAGACGTTTGATCCGTGGAACAAAAGAATCCCGGACAATTCGAGGACGAATACGCCTTAACCAAATGGCTACTTTTCCAGGATGCTCTAATTGAGTAGACTCACCCTTCGCCAAATAATTCTTACGCATATCCTGTGCCTGCTTCAAATCATGAATAGACAATGCATCCGGATGCTTCTGCGCCATATAAAGCAACCTGACCGATTGCATCACAGCGACAATTTGATATACGGTATTAAAATCTTCTTCACTTACCGTATCCACACTCAATCGCTTAGCAAGTTCATTGAAATAGTTTTCCCGTATTTCATAATCCCAATCCAAAACTATCCTTAGAGTGATTACATCCAAATTCAAGTCATCCAATACATCTAACCGAAGCTCCATTGCTTCAAAGAGAGTCTGACTCATAGCCATAACTGGATCATCATCAGTAAATGGGAAATCATCATCCACCAATTGCTTGAGTGATTTTTGTAAGCGTTTCAAAAACACATCCCACGTACTCACCAAAGGTTGCAACAGTTTCTGTATCTGTTCAAATTCTGTTTGTGGAATCAATGCATCCATTTCTTCAGCATAGGCTGTATTCACACGATACTTATTCTTATGCGGATCAAAATAATACATATTGGCGGCTTCATCTGCTGCCAATTGAATGAATTGTAAGAAAGAAGGAGGAAATTGTGATAAGCGCTGCATAGCCGAACCAAAATCATTTGCCGTCACAATCTTTACCGAAAACAACCCATACACAGCCAACTGATAAAAATATTTGCGCATCTGCGGCGACATGACTTCCTTAGGCACAGCCAGATTAGCATCCATGTCAGCATAAACCGCTCCATTAGCTAGCACATCAAGCTTCTGATCTAAAGCCTCAGGCAAATACAAACCATCAGCATCTATGGACACTTGTGGATACCCTGCAAACCTAATAGTGTTTCCATCTAAATAAGGTTGAGCATTGTGGCGCAATAAGTAATATAAAACAGCTTGCTTAGGCGTTTGCAGCACACGAGTTTCTCTAAACAAAGCCATCAGGCGCTCAAAATCGACCTCGCCTAATACATCATCTCCGTTTGGCTGTTGCATCAGAGTCTGGAGAGACAAAATATTTTCCTGAATCGCTTGAGGCTTCCAAAAACTTTCACGTTCTTGCACAATAGAGGGATCTTGCCAAACCGGACCAGGCCAACCAAAAAGAATCATTTCAATATCTTGTAGTTGGTATCCATAACGCTGAAGCAACAAAGTGCTATCACTAGTCAACATATCCAATACGTGATAAGCCAACTCATCATTTGTAGGCTCGATACCTAAAGCCGCTAAGCGCTCTAATGTGACAGATTGCCCCTTTGAAATCAGTCGGCCATTAGGCAGCGCTAGACCCACACCAATATTCGTACCTCCCAAAATCCATACTAATCGTGGTTTCCCATTGGCTCCTGGCAATGCCGCTCGTTTGGGACGATTGCGTGAATGAGTATCGCGGATTACTTGTGGGATAATGCCACGATTAGAGTGGGCTAAACGACTCTTCAGCGTTTCCTGAGCAGCTTTTAATAGCGGGTCATTTTCTTGATTACCACTATCCACCGCGCCAAAATTCTGGCCAACACCACCCACTAATACAATGTGCTCACCCACATCAATGTCTGGGTATGCTTCTAACCAAACACCAATCACATTACCCAAGTCTTCACCTGCTGCTCGGATGAACTCTAGTGCAAACGGATCTCTATGCACTAAAGCTTGTTGGGTGATACGTTCAAGCACTAATCGTTCCAGTTGTGTGTCACGGCTTTCCAATCGAGCAACTAACTCATCAACACTCAATGGAGCGTCCTGATAATCCAAAGCTCCCTTCAAGTTCAAGTAGGCCAAAACATCTTGAGCATCCCGACTGTTTACCAAAGCGTGCGCAAAACGCGATGCTAAAGCAGGACCGCCTAAGTATCCGGTTAACCGCTGATACCGACCTTCTTTAATCCCTTGAGCCACCTCAGGATGCACTTCACCATGAGCTGTCGGACGATAGTGCCATTGCCCAAAATCACTCGCATCAGGATCAATCACCTTATACGCATGTCGCCCCAGTTGACCAAATCCGACTTCAATGTTTGTCACCTGACCCTGCGCATCAACATGCTGCACACCCCCTTCAACAAACTCTCCATCGCTCAACAAAGCAAATGCAATACCCGTCGCTATATTCAACACCAAAGCATTCGGTTGACGGTAAATCATACTCAGCGGGGAATTGCGTAATCCCCATAAGTCCAATTTCACATCCAGTGCTCCTTGGATGTGAATGTTATCTGCATGAACCTTATCCCAATCTCTAGCCAAAAACTGACGCGCTTCTTGAACCCATGGAAAATCTTTTACATGTAAGAAAGTGCCCGAAACCAAAGTGTCATCACCCAAACCGGCATCTGGCCATGGAGCAACAGGTCCCTGCAATTCACTTGGAATCGAATCCACTCTCACAATTTGAGCCGATTCATCGCCATGCCTATTGATTCGATAAGTACCCAAAGATGCTGGAAGAAATAGCGTTTGCCCTGCCTTGAGGTCTATCTCCTCAGAGGTTGTTTCTACACTGACAGATCCTTCAAGCACTGCCAATAATTGGAACCGCCCGCCATTTCGCCCAGGACCTTGTGTATTACCACGCAAAACTTTATCTCCTGCGGTTTCAAACAAAGCCCGCTCGATCCGCAAATTAGCATTACCCGATGAAATCTCCCAATTCTCATCCACAAACCATTGCGTTGCATCCAGCATTGCGCCCATATCAAAGCGATATCGACCATGCTCACGCAAAGTGTTCAACGCCTGCTCAATATGCACTTCTCTGCCATATGGATCATAAAAGCGATGCGAATGTTTGGGTGGAGACACTTCAATAAGCAAAAATTCACCGCGCCACGAATGCGGCGTACCTGCAGGAAGATAAATCACCTGATTAGGAGTGAGTGACATCGATTGCATCATCGGCCTTGGGTCTTCACCTGCACGCACAGCCCGTTCAAATGCATTCAAATCCGTACCAATATCAACACTGACATGTATCCCTGCATACAAGCGAGCATCCGACTCTGCTCGAACGACAATGTAGTGACGATCTTGAGAACTCACCTGTACTGATGTGCCTTCAATCTCACCGTGAGAATGCCCCACTGCCATCCATATCAATTCCAAAGGCAACACCTCTTGAGACACATCCCCACCAAACAGCCGTTCATGACCCGCTCTATTTTGAACCCACTCGCGTAACTGCTTTTGACCGTATCCCATAAACCGCGTGGTATTAGAAAAATCACTGACCTGTGAGATACGTGCATTCCCACCCCTCAGCTGCGAAAGCATTCTCCCCGCCCAAGGATCACGCAAACCAATACT
>JAJDCC010000232.1 GCA_029261015.1 Candidatus Omnitrophota bacterium
GGTGAGGGCTGTCTCTGAGTAAAATCTCCCACTAAGCTGATACCAATGCCGTGCTGGTTCATGCCATCGGCATTGCAGTGGGCTCCTTTTTCTTGTGTTTGCCATCGGGGACCGATTTCTATTTGGCCATCTCGGCGTCCAGATGTTCCGTTGTCGATCACAAAATGATACCCCAGGCCATTTCTAAACCCTCGCTTGCGATGCGAACGGTCTAGGATACGGGCATTTCCCGTTTGAGTTGCTGTATGGTGCACGACAATGTGTGTCCAGGCATTGTTGCGAGGCGTTGGGATATTAGGAATATCTATCAGCGAGCCATACTGAAAGGTGTCCGGAATCAGTAATAAAGTCCCCACGGACATTTGAGTGGCGTCTTTAATGCCATTGATCTGCATGATCTCCTGATGGGGGATGTCGTAGAGCTTACCAATTGACCATAAAGTTTCCTTAGGTTCTACGGTATGGACGAGCATGCCAGGGGGCACGACCACTTTTTCGTGAGGCAACGGCCATGGAGGTAAAGGCGCAGCTGTCGGGACCATTGCTCTGGGAGCTGGACTGGTTATTGAACTGGTGGCACTGCACCCAGTCAATAGACTGCCAAGAAGAGCAATAGACGAAAATAGAAGCGTTCCCAAGGTGCGGTTGCGCAGTGGATATAGAAGCTGGAATTGCATGACTACAATTCTACACAATACGCCCCGATTGTGTTACAAAAAAGTGAAGTGTGCGGTAAAATGTCGAAAAGGAATATTACCATGCCCGAAAAAGAAGACGTTGATAAAGCGCGAAAAGCTCTATTTGACACGATGAAGAACATGGGGCTTCAAGATGTGTGGAAAGGGCCTAAAGGAAATCAAGCCGAGACCACAGAGGAACAACGCGCACATAGCAGAAGAAAACGACGTCTGGAGTTCTCTTATAAACCTAAAGAGATCAAACACTACCTAGACCGTTTTGTCATCAGACAGGATGAAGCTAAGCGCGTTCTTGCCACAGCAATCTGCGATCATTACAATCACGTCCGGAGTTGCATCGATAAACCTCATTTGTGTCAGCACTATGTGAAACACAATGTCATTATGTTGGGACCTACTGGAGTGGGCAAAACTTATCTGGTGCGTTCTCTAGCGGGTCTGATTGGGGTGCCTTTTGTGAAGGCGGATGCCACCAAGTTCAGTGAGACAGGTTATGTTGGGGCTGATGTGGATGAATTGATTCGTGAATTGGTGCATAAAGCGAATGGGGATACAGAGCTTGCGCAATACGGCATTGTTTATGTTGATGAAATTGACAAGATTGCTAAGGTAACCCAAACACAGATGCGTGATGTGAGCGGTAGTGGAGTACAGCGTGGATTGCTTAAAATTATGGAAGACACGGATGTGTCTTTACGCAATCCTCAGGATTTGCAATCACAGCTGCAATCCATGTTTGAGTATCAGCAAAAGGGTAAGGTCTCTCGACCCAGTGTGAATACACGGCACATCTTATTTATTGTGAGTGGAGCCTTTGGTGGTTTGGATGCGATTATTCGTAAACGTCAAAATAGCCAGGCTATCGGATTTGAGGTGAGCCAAGCAGGCGAAGTCACTAATGAGGAGCTTGTGCATCAGGTGCGTACCGAAGATTTTGTGCAATATGGTTTTGAGCCTGAGTTTATAGGCCGATTGCCTGTACGCGTTGCTTGCGATCCGCTTTCAGAAGAAGATTTGATGCAAATTCTATCCGCTTCTGAAGGGTCGATATTGAAGCAGTATAAAGAGGCTTTAAAAGCGTGGGATATTGATTTGCACGTTGAAGCGGATGCGCGCAGCGAAATGGCTAAGTTAGCTCATCAAGAGGGAACAGGCGCTCGTGGTTTGGCTACGGTGTGTGAGCGCATTTTTCGAGGGATTAAGTATGAGTTGCCTTCACGTTCCTTAAAGACAGTGACGTTGACAGCAGAGATGGTGCGTGATCCAGATAAAGGGCTGCAGCAGTTATTGGACAATGAGCAAAAGCTTCAGGACAGTTCCTTAGGGAAGGCGTTACAAAGCTATGCTAAGCGCTTCTATGAAAAAACGGGCATTCAAATACAGTTTTCTGATGGTGCGGTTATGGCCCTGCAACGTGGGCTTGTGCAGTCCGGACGTTCTACAGATAAAGAGTTAGACCAACTGTTTGCCAATTACAGCTATGGCCTTGCTTTGGTGCAAAAAAGAAAACCTCGACCCTATTTTTTGATTACTGAAGCGGCTGTGCACAATCCCAACGTGGTTTTAGATCATTGGATTAAAGAATCCTACGAGGCGGTTGAGAATAAACACTAAGGTGAATCCTCTGTGGCTGTTAGTTGTGCTGATAGCTTTATTGGGGTTTTTGAAATACCAAGGCATGTTAGATCAGAATTTTGTGTTTTTTCCAGAACCCTGGGATCCTCAACCGTGGGCTGAATTGTCGCAGCTTCCTTTGGAAGAGGTGACCTTCACTTCCGAGGACGGCACCCATTTATATGGTTGGTACCTGCCAGCAACTGATGCGGAATTACCTCCAATGTTGTGGTGTCATGGCAACGCAGGCAATATCAGTCATCGTTTGGATAACATGATGCAGTTGCATGCGCGCGGTATAGGGTTTTTTATTTTCGACTATCGAGGCTATGGCAGATCTGAAGGGGTCCCTTCTGAAAAAGGTTTATATGCAGATGGTCTTGCAGCATTAAAAGTGTTACAAGACAAATCTAAAAAATCAGTAGACGAAATCGTTGTCTTTGGTCGGTCACTGGGATCTGCGGTGGCCACTGAGATAGTGAAACAAAACAAAAGCGTAGCGGGATTGATACTCGAAACGCCATTTCCGTCAGTAAAAGCCGTAGCAAAACATCATTATGCGAACTTACCTGTGGACAAGCTCCTTCAATCGAAATTTGAGCTGCAATCTAAACTGAAAGACATTGAGTGTCCTCTCTTAGTCATTCATGGAACACAGGACAGTATCATTCCCTTTGAATTAGGGAAGCAAGTGTTTGATAGCGCCAATGAGCCTAAGCGCTTTTATGTGATCGAAGGAGCGGATCACAATAACACCTACACGGTTGGCGGTGCTATTTACTTTAACGAACTGCAGACGTTTTTAAAGCAAAGGATAAAGAGTTGATGGAACCCAGTCAAATTATATGGATTATTGGAAGTGTCTTGAGTGCGTTGCTGCTTTTTAAGTTTTTGAAATCCTCACTTTTTCCTTGGCTTGTGGTTCTTGCTTTGGGGGCCTTTACCTTTCCTTATTGGCAGCCTCGTTGGCAAGCGTTCAAAGAGAGTGAGATGTATGCCAGCATAGGGATCCCTGTTTTAGTTGAGCGGGCCAAAGAGGCGCTCAAATTGGGCGACGCGGGAACTGCCAGTACAGATATGGAAGTGGAATGAACTTTTCGTGAGCAAGCTTGAGCCCGTCTCACTTAGCCGCTATAATGGCGCCACTATTTGAATCCATTAAAGAAAGCCTCCCATGAGCACGCAATTAACGTTAAAAGCATTATTGGATAAAATCCCCGCTACAGGTTCTGCCTATGGGGGTGGCAGTATGACAGCTGCGAGTTTGGCAATGGCCTGTGCCTTGATTGAGAAAGTCACTCCCAATCCGCAAGTTCAGCAAGAAACCGCACGTTTTCGTGCGCTGGCACTCCAATCCACTACACAGGATGCTACTGTCTTTAAACGAGTCCTATTAGCGATGCGTAAAGGGAAGCGCGCGGAATTCAAAAAAAACTTGAGGGCAGCTACGGATTTACAGTTAGAGATTTATCAACTGGCTCATTTGCTGTTGGCTGGTACAAAGCAGGCGCACCGTGAAGTGAAGTCCGATTATCTCTGCGACTTAAAGTGTGCACGTGCCTTATTAAAGGCTTCTAAAGAAGGAGCCAAAGCTTTAATCCTTGCCAATATTGATTGGCTGGATGATGCCGCGTATACCAAAAAAATCCAAAAGGAATTGTAAGTGTGATGGGTGAATTGATAAAAGGTAAAGCGATTGCTGAGAAAATGAAAGTGCAGTTGAAGTCGCAACTGTTAGACCTTAAAAGAGAATTTCCTGATGCAACAGAAGAACCTAATTTGCGTATCCTTTCTTTTGATACGCCTGCTTCAAAAGTATACCAACGGGCACAGGTGGCTATTGCTGAAAGTTTAGGCATTCACACTGATGCTCAAGAAGTGTCCACGACAGATTCTCCCAGTCGCTGGTGCCCTTGGGATGTGACACCCGAAGCCATTGAAGCCATCATTCATGAGTGGAACAATAACCCTAAAATTCATGGCATTTTTGTGCATCAACCGTTGCCGCCCCAAATTTCTCCGCAATGGATTTCTTCACTGATTGATCCAAACAAAGATGTAGAAGGCATTCATCCTCAAAATTCTGCACGCCGCTTTTTTGCCAAAAGCCGAATTGGTTCTTGTACCGCGCTGGCCTGCATGGAGCTCATTAAAGAAACGGGTATTGATTTAGAAGGTAAAGAGGCGGTCGTGATTGGTCACAGCGAAATTGTGGGGCGACCTGTGACTATGTTACTGCTAGATGCTTTAGCCACTACAACCATTTGCCACGTGGGCACAAATAAAGCCGGTCGACTGAAAGAGCATGTGCAACGAGCAGAAGTATTAGTGGTAGCAGCGGGAAAACCTAAACTGATTCCTGGAGATTGGATTAAAGAAGGTGCCGTTGTGATTGATGTGGGCATTAATGTGGTGGATGGCAAAGTGGTTGGCGATGTGGATTTTGAATCGGCCAAAGCGAAGTCTTCTTGGATTTCACCGGTTCCAGGTGGTGTCGGGCCTGTGACAGTGATGATTGTGATGCGCAACACACTTGAAGCTTACCGACAGCAGTTGAATAACGCTAAGGTGCAAAACTCATGAGTTTAAATAGAACGGCGCTTTATCAGAAGCATCGAGACCTCAATGCAAAGATGACGGACTTTAATGGTTGGGAAATGCCTTTGTATTACACCAGTATTTTAGAGGAGCACCAAAATGTGCGTGAGCATTTAGGTGTTTTTGATACATCGCACATGGGGCAGTTTGTGGTTGAGGGAAATGATGCGCAATCTTTTTTGAATCGCTTGATGGTCAGTGATGTGACGCAAGTGCCTGTGGGCCGTGCTTGTTATACCTTAATGTTGAATGAGCGTGGTGGCATTATTGATGATTTGATCATCTACCGCTTAGGTGAAACGGTGTTTATGGTTGTTGTGAACTGTGGCACACGTGCGGGTGATTTAGAGTGGATGCAACAACATGTGCAAGGCGATGTGTCTGTGAAAGACATCAGCCAAGGCCGTTCTTTGTTGGCGGTGCAAGGCCCCAATGCAGATCGTGTTCTTGAGCAATTGCTGGATACAAAAGTCTCAGGATTGGGACGTTTTGAAGTAGCCCCTATTCGCACGATGGGGTCTATGTCTTGTATTGCGCGCACAGGATATACTGGCGGCGATGGTTTTGAACTCTTTGTGCCTGATAAGGACGCTATGAAGTTGTGGGACATGATTTTGAATACAGCCGATATTTCAGGAGCCGCTCCCACAGGTTTAGGCGCGCGCGATACCTTAAGGTTGGAAGCCGGGCTTAGGCTTTATGGCAGTGATATGGATCAGGATACGACCCCGTATGAAGCAGGATTAGGCTGGACCGTTGCGATTCAAAAAGAGGCAGAATTTATCGGTAAGTCCGTATTGGTTAAGCAAAAGGAGCAGGGCGTTAAGCGAAAGTTAGTCGGCCTTCAGCTAGATCGGGGCCCAGTGCCGCGTCATGGTTGTGCGCTATTGAAAGATGATCGAACTATCGGTACCATAACCAGTGGTACATTTAGCCCGGCGCTTAAGAGACCGGTGGGTATGGGTTATGTAGAGACCGAATATGCAACACCTGGAACTGTTTTATCTGTAGAAGTGCGTAATCAGAAGCATGCTGTTGAAGTGGTCAAATTACCATTTTGGAAACTGAACACAGCTAAGTTGGAGACAAAAACCTTATGAAGATCCCCGAAGACTTGCTCTACACCAAATCCCACGAATGGGCCAAGCGGGATGGCCAAAAAATTCAGGTCGGTATCACCCAACATGCTCAAGAAGAATTGCGCGATGTGGTTTTTGTGGAGTTACCTGAAATTGGGAAGACCGTCAAAGCAGGTGAGCCGGTTGCTGTAGTTGAATCGGTTAAGGCGGCCTTTGATATTTATGCTCCTGTTTCAGGAACGGTGTCGGCAGTGAATGAAGGATTAACGACAACTCCGCAGTTAATCAATGATGATTGCTACACGACAGGGTGGATGTATACTTTGGAATTTTCTGATGAAGCGGAATTGGGTAATTTGCTCAGTCCAGCAGCTTATGCAGAACAATTGAAGTCGGGAGCCGCGTAAGCGATGGATTACGTTTCTAATACGGATGCACAGCTTAAAGAGATGCTTGACACCATCGGTGTTAAGGATTTTGATGCGTTGTTGCAGTCTGTTCCGCAGTCACTACACTTAAAAGATTTGGCTATTCCTCCAGGGCTCTCTGAATCAGAGTTACTTGAGGCGACCCGCAAGTTAGCTGAGCAAAATAAAAACCTTTTACAGGTCCCTTCATTTTTAGGTGCTGGAGCCTATGTGCACCAGATTCCAACGGCTGTCGATGCGATTGCCTGTCGTGGTGAATGGTTGACGCCTTATACGCCTTATCAGGCCGAAGCGAGTCAAGGTATACTGCAGTCCATTTACGAATTTCAAACAATGGTTTGTGAATTGATGGGCATGGAAGTGTCTAATGCATCCGTATACGATGGTGCTTCTGCTGCAGCAGAGGGTGTTTTGTTGGCAATGCGCCACACAAATCGCCAGCGTATTTTGATTTCTGAAGCTGTGCATCCACACACACGCCAAGTTTTGGCAACTTATTTGCGTGGAGGCTCGACCATCATTCAAGAAATTCCGACAGTGAATGGTGTGACTGACGTTGAAGCTTTAGAAAAAGCAATCTCTGATGATGTGGCTTGTGTGTTGATGCAGCAACCGAATGTGTTTGGTGTGTTGGAGCCTGCAGAGAGTATCAGTGAAATCACCCATCGCAGTGGTGGATTATTAGTGAGCTCAGTCTATCCCACGAGTTTGGGGCTGATTGATCCTCCAGGAAGTTATGGAGCGGATATCGCTGTGGCAGAAGGACGGTGTTTAGGATCGCCAGTGGCTTTAGGCGGGCCTGGGCTCGGTTTGTTTGCAACAACCCAAAAATTGTTGCGCCGTATTCCGGGACGTTTAGTCGGTGCGACTGTAGATAAACAGGGCAACCGTGCGTTTACGCTAACCTTGCAAACGCGTGAACAACACATACGCCGTGAGAAAGCCACATCAAATATTTGTACCAATCAAGGATGGTTGGCTTTGCGCGCTACTTTGTTTATGAGTATGTTAGGCCCTAAGGGTTTTCAAGAATGGGCCTATCAAAATTTTGCCAAGGCGCATTATGCCTTTGATGCATTCACCAAAATTCCTTGGATTAAGCCAGCGTTTGAACAAGACTTCTTCAATGAGTTCACGCTGACCTACGATAAGGGAATTGATCCTCACAAAGTGCATCAACAACTCATTGAACAAGGATGGGCTCCCGGACACCTTTTGTCTGAATGGTTCCCGACACACCCTCAGTCCTCTTTGTGGTGCGTGACCGAAACGATTTCTAAAGAAACCATAGATCGTATGGCTGAAACACTGAAGGGGTTGAGCGTATGAAAGATCGACTCATCTACGAGCGT
Source organism: Candidatus Omnitrophota bacterium (assembly GCA_029261015.1). Lineage (GTDB taxonomy): Bacteria > Omnitrophota > Gorgyraeia > Aquiviventales > Aquiviventaceae > JAJDCC01. Next base: position 7,770 of record JAJDCC010000232.1, read on the forward strand.
TCTGTAAAAGGTCGTGTAGGTTATGCTTGGCCTACTTTGGATGTGCCGCGAATTGAACCCAAAGAAATTCTCTCTAAAACACATATTCGCGCAGAAGCGCCTAAATTACCCGAGGTGTCTGAGTTTGATGTGGTGCGTCACTTTACACGATTGTCGCAAGACAACTTCTCGGTAGACACTAACTTTTATCCTTTGGGGTCATGTACGATGAAGTACAACCCTAAGGTGAATGAGAAAGTGGCGGCAATGGATGGTTTTGCGCAGATACATCCTTTGCAACCGGAGCAACACCTTCAGGGGATTTTGCAATTGCATTGGGAATTGGAACAGCTGCTATCTGAAATTACAGGTATGGCGGCTTATACTTTGCAACCTTCCGCAGGCGCTCAAGGCGAATTAGCTGGCATTAAAATCATCCTTTCGTATTTTCAGTGCAAGAATGAGAAAAGGTCAACTATCCTCATTCCAGACTCAGCACATGGAACCAATCCTGCTACAGCGGCTTTGTCTCAATTTAAAGTGGTTGAAGTAAAATCAGGGGCGGATGGTTTAGTCGACTTAGCCGATTTAAAATCCAAATTAAATGAAGATGTGGCGGCGTTGATGTTAACCAATCCGAATACACTGGGATTGTTTGAAAAAGACATCTTAACCATCACAAAATTGCTGCATGAAGTGGGTGCTTTGGTGTACATGGATGGCGCCAACATGAACGCTTTGTTGGGTAATGCACGTCCGGGTGATATGCAAGTGGATATCATGCACTTAAACTTGCACAAAACATTTTCTACACCGCATGGAGGGGGTGGCCCCGGAGCAGGACCTGTAGGTGTGGCCAAACACCTTGAGGATTTTTTGCCGGTGCCACGTGTGCGCAAAAAAGATGGGCAACTGTTCTGGGACTACCGTGCTGAGCACTCCATTGGCCGTTTGCATGGGTTTTATGGAAATGTCGGGGTTTTAGTGCGTGCGTATACGTACATTCGTTTTCTAGGGAACACCGGTATTATGCGTGCAGGTAAGACAGCACTGATCAACGCAAACTACATTAAGAAAAAACTCGAGCATCTGTACCCTGTGCCTTATGGCGATTTGTGCATGCACGAATTTGTGGCTTCAGCTAAATCTTTGAAACAGTATGGGGTTACGGCTCAAGATGTGGCGAAGCGTTTATTGGATTTTGGGTTCTATGCACCCACAGTCTATTTTCCGCTTATTGTTGAAGAAGCCTTAATGATTGAGCCTACAGAAACTGAGTCTAAAGAAAGTTTAGATGCGTTTATTGACGCCATGCTGGCGATTGCTGAAGAAGCGAAAGCTGGATTAGCACCTGAAGCTCCACAAAACATGCCTGTGCAGAGAGTAGATGAAGTGCGAGCAGCGCGTGAGCCTAATCTGCGGTGGTTACCTCCTGCATCCTCTTTACCGACAGAACCCCCAACGCAGGCTTTAGGTCAATCTAGCATGCGCATGGACAGTTCTTCACAAACGTTTTAGTTGTAAGATGAGCGCTTCTCAGTCTTGGCAAGTCCTCACAGACGACACCTTCACGGCTCATGAGCAAATGGCGTTTGATGAAAATTTGGCTGAGCAAGCACAGCCTGCTGTGCGATTTTTTTGTTGGTCCCCACCTGGTGTGTCTTTTGGTTTAAAGCAACCCCAACCCGAGTGGTTTGATTCTCAATCTTTTGAAATTCAAGGTTTAGAATGGGTGCATCGGCCGACAGGAGGGGCTTTGGCTTTGCACGGCAGTGATGTCTCCTGGTCCATAGTCATTCCCAATGCCTGGAAAGCGCCTTTAGAAGAATGGATGCGAAAGGTCTGCGCCTGTGCTGTGGCTTTATGTGCCGATTTTGGAGTTGAAGCTAAAGCGTTATTGGATGCGCCCGCTGCTGGACGTGTGACTTATTGTCTTGCAGAAACCAGCCCTTATGCCATCATGGTGGGACAGCGGAAGGTGATGGGTTTTGCGATTCGGCGATTCCCTAACAGTTGGTTGGTACAAGCCTCTCTGTTGGTGGAACCTGTGCCCGGTAAGTTGCGTGCTTTATTGCCAGAGAGCGTATTGTCTCAGTACAGTGTTCGAGCTATTGCTTTATCAGAAGCGTCTGAGCAAGAAGTTTTTGCACGTGCTGTTCAGGCACATTGTGCGCAGCATTGGCAAAAATGGTGGGATCAATCTTAACGGCAACCGTATGTTTGGTGGGTGTTTTTTTAGTGAGAGGGAACTATGCAGTGTGACACTTGTAAGAAAGAAGTAGACAGCGTTAAGCGAGTTGTTGTTGCTAAAGGCTACAACAGAGCCATGGCACGTCCTTTATTTAATTGTCCTGATTGTTTTGCGAAGAAAGAGAAAAACAAAAACTAAAGGTCAGCGTCCTCTTTAGTGTGCGATGAGATGATGAGCGATAAAATAACATTGGACTCTTTAAAACAAGCGAAACAGGCGGGTCGAAAACTCGTCATGTTGACGGCTTATGATCATCCCACTGCGCGTATGATGGATGAGGCGGGTGTGGACATGATCCTAGTGGGCGATTCACTCAGTATGGTGGTCTTAGGTTATCCGGATACGACATCGGTTACGATTGATGAAATGCTGCATCACACTAAAGCCGCGCGACGAGGCACTAAGCGTGCTTTGTTTATTGGGGATATGCCTTCAGTGAGTTTTGATCAACCTCTTGAAACAACGGTGGAGCATGCGCTTCGATTTCAAACAGAGGCGGGTTGCGATGCCGTCAAGGTGGAATGGAAACCCAATATTGAAGCCGTTGTGCGTGCAATAGCACAAAAAGGATTGCCGGTGATGGGTCATGTGGGATTAACGCCACAGACAGCGGCCCAAGAAGGGGGTTTTGGTATGCGAGGCAAGGACATTGATTCTGCTAAACGCATTATCCAACAAGCGAAGGCTTTAGAAGCGGCAGGGTGTTTTGGTATTGTCTTAGAATGCATTCCGACACAACTGGCTCAACACATTTCTCAAACATTAAACATCATCACTATAGGTATTGGATCGGGTGTGCATTGTGATGCTCAAGTGGTTGTATCGCATGACTTACTAGGGCTCTTTGAAACATTCACTCCGCGTTTTGTGAAACAGTATGCGCAGATGGGCAAAACCATCCGTGCCGCTGTGAGCCAATATTGTGAAGAGGTGCGGCAAAGCACTTTCCCAGATGCTGCACAC
>JAJDCC010000233.1 GCA_029261015.1 Candidatus Omnitrophota bacterium
TTCACGTGATTGGAAAAAAGCATCCGGATTTTGTGCGGTACCGCGCAAAACAGGTTTATCCGGTGAGAGTGATCGATTACGGTGCGCGTAAATCGCCTCTTCAGGCAACATAGCTTTAATGGTAGCTTCGTTAATCACATCAATCTTATTGATTTCATGAGATGTGCGGAACCCATCAAAGAAATGGATGAAAGGCACACGAGCCTCTAAAGTGGCTCGCTGTGCAATCAATGCCATATCCATACATTCTTGGACTGAATTGGAAGCTAATAAAGCAAAACCCGTCGAACGCACCGCCATGACATCACTTTGATCACCAAAAATAGAAAGCGCGTGTGTCGCTACAGAACGCGCCGCAACATGCATCACCATAGGCGTTAATTCGCCAGCAATTTTGTACATGTTAGGAATCATCAGCAACAATCCCTGCGAAGCCGTAAAGGTGGTAGTTAAGGCTCCTGCTTGCAAAGATCCATGCACCGCACCGGCCGCACCCGCTTCGGATTGCATTTCAACGATATGAGGCACATGCCCCCACGTATTTGTTTTGCCTTGAGCTGCCCATGCATCAGACCATTCGCCCATAGGAGATGCTGGAGTGATTGGATAAATCGCGATGACGTCATTCACCGCATAGGCAATTCGAGCAACGGCCTCATTACCATCCATGGCCGTTTTTTTCTGAGATGCTGACATACACGCCTCCTTATCTAGGAGGCAGTATAGTTGGGTTCTTGAGATATCACCATGACATGCATCATGGAAATTGAGGGATTAGGCGTCCTTGCGGTAGAGGAGTGCCGCCCACCCTTCATCCTCTAGAATACGCAAACAATTCAGTGGGGATTGAGCAAAGTGCTCCTTGAGTTCGCTTAGATTTTCTTTTGCGATACCAGATACTGCCAGGTACTGATGCGGTGAAACCAAATCACACAAAGCATCCCGATTGCGTAGCAAGACCTCGGTCAATAAATTTGCAGCCACAAAATCAAAGGTGCGTTGCGTTTTGAAGTTTTCAATACTGACATGTTTCACTTGAATGGTAGGAGACTGATTGAGCGCTACATTGCGTTGTGTCATGCTCACTGCTTCAGGGTTTGCATCGATACCCAAAATCTTCTTAGCTCCATAGTGTTGAGCTGTTAAAGAAAGCACGCCTGTTCCAATGCCTATATCTAAAAAAGATTCATAGTGCCCGCGCTTCATCTCAATCAACTGCGCCATCAAACGCGTCGTAGCATGCAGTCCTGAGCCAAAAGCCAAACCCGTTTCTAAAATAAGGGCTTGCTCGTGTTGCTTTGCAGGAATCACATCCAAACCATAAGGAAAGATTCGAACATCTTCTGTTAACCAAAATGGCTTCAACCCTTTTTTCCAAGCATCCTGCCACTCACTTTGATCAAAACACTTGATACTAAAGAGACAACCTTTGAGGGATGAGTGCTTGAGTTGGTCTTTTAAATCCAAACATTTGCGTTCTGTACTTAAGAAGATTTGGGCTTTGTGTACCTGGTCTTTCTCTGAAAACACACAGGACTCTATAGGAATGCCTTGATCAAGCAAAAATAATTGAAGTAACTCTAAATCCGCAGGAGACGCTTCTTTCATTTTTAAAGTCAGCGCATAGGATATTTTGGAAGGCATACTATTGGCTTAAGCGAATCTCTTGTGCTTTAGTGTCAATGATTTTGGCCTGCTCTTCTTGACCCACACGGCGCAAAATTGCCGCATAAGCTTCTAAAAGTGGTGCCAACTTAAGGTGTCCTTTGCCGTGCACCGATTCATAAACTTCTATCGATTGCTCCAAAGCTTTAAGTGCTTTGTAATGCAACCCCAGGTCTTGATAAATACCTGCACGCCGTTCTAAAGACTGGGCCAAATTCGCCAATTGTTCTTTCTCTTCACTTTGTGCCGAAATACCAAAAGCCTCATTGAGCACATTCAAACCACGCTGGTAATATTCTTGGGCCTGTAGTGGTTCACCTTGTACTTGATAAAAATTCCCCATCAAAATAGCCAGATTCCCTACATTCACATGCTGGCGACCTAAAGTAAGCTCCTGTGCCGCTAAAGCCTGACGGTATAAACTCTCAGCTTCTTCGTGTTCTCCCTGTTGCAATAAATGATCACCCAAATAGCGCGATAAATAAGCCACATCAACATGTTGATCACCCAAGATACGTGTTTTGGCATCTAATGTGAGTCTCATTAATTTTTCTGCATACTGGGGCTGGTTGTTAAGCGTATACAAATCGCTAATGTGTGCCAAGGTGCGCACCAGTTCAGGGTTCTGAATATCACTAGGCGACTGCTGCAATTGAAGTGCACGTCGATAATGTTGATCCGCTGGACGCACATTGCCCTGCGAAGCATAGGTATTAGCCAAGTTCAATAAAGTATCCGACTTATTAAGGAAAGCTGCGGCTGGAGACGTTTCTTGGCTCTCTAGAATCTGTTCAAATAATGTGCGCGCTTTGCTGTAATCACCTTGCTGCACAAAACTCTTAGCTAACAAGTTTTGGGCTTCTACCACTTGCATGGATTCTGGCTCGAAAGTACGTTTGGCTAACCAAAGCGTGCCTTGCCCCATAGAGGTAGCTTCGAACATGCGATTTTGCTGCATCAAAGCAAGTTGCTGGGATTTCATTTGATTCCATACGGGTTCCTGTGTGAGCGCCACATGCGCACCCAACATACAAACCAAACCAGTCA
>JAJDCC010000234.1 GCA_029261015.1 Candidatus Omnitrophota bacterium
GCGACAGTGTCGCTTAAACCAATTTGTTGTTTTTGAGTAGATTCATTCAACAAAAAAGGAGCAGACCTAAAGGCCTGCTCCTTCCTTCTAACTTATTTCACAGCACTTAGTTGTTCGCACCATAGGTCTTGAGTGTCGCGACCTCTTCTGGAGAGTATTCGCGGACCAAGTTAGCGTTGCTGTCAAAAATCAGCATCGCACCTGCTTCATTACGAGAAGCTTGGTACATCACGTTACCTGAAGCATCACGTGCTACCACACCTGAGTCGCTGCGCTCCAAAACAAACTGATTGGTTTTCTGGCCTAAGTTCTTGGCCACAACCATAATCTGGTCTGTTTCAGGATTGTAAGCAATCGTGGTTTCTTTGTCGCCCTCTGAGTAAGTGCGCTTCAAATCCTCACCACTGGCATCAGCTGAAGTGATCGGATTATCTCCCGTCCAAAATTCAATGCTGTTAAAGATCAACGCATCAGCTGTTGTGGCTAAGCCATAGACTGGCAACCAAGCAACAACCAAAAACATAATTTCGTCCATCCACTTGTCTGGCTGTGATCGGTGAAAATCATAAACTTTTCGGGTCAATTGAAACGTTCCGGTACACCCACTTGTTGCTAAGCCCATCAACACTAAACCAATGACTGCGTTTTTCACTGTGACTCTCCTTGTGTGGTTGTTCACTTATCTAGAAAACTGCCTTATTCTAACAGCATCGTACATCAAACCGCAACGCCACATAAATCTGAGTTATTTGGTCAGGAACTCAGCACACCACGCACAATGCTCCCAATACTGCTTCAGTACCGACCCTTTGCAATGGCCACATCGATCCGGAAGTCCGTTAATCCGCACTTGGTGCGTGCATTTAGTGTGACACCAGGGGCAATACTTCATCCCCTCCAGCAGTCCCCCTTTGCAACTTTTGCACTGAAAACGATACCCAGGATCATGTGTCTGAATCCCCTCTGCTCCCTTAAGGCTAGGTCCCCAGCACCACGGACAATACAACCAATCAGGAGAGACTCCATGTTTGCACCCAGCGCAGAAATGGGAAAAAATCGTATCTTTTGCAAAACTGATTTCTTGAAAACCACACCAGGGACAGGCTTGCATGAATTCTGAAATAGGCCCTGAGCATTCCGGACAATCAAAATCCAAACTCAGCACTTTTTTATAGCTCCGCAGGCATTCCTTTTTCCTGACAGCCTTCCATTGACCCGCTGATGCTTTTCTGCGTGTTGTCTTTGGCTTTGCGTGTTTGGTTTTATGATAAACACTCACGGCTTTTGAAAAAGATTCCTGCATCTCAATAGCATTTCGAAAGCGTTTTTTATAATCAACATGCAATGACTTGCGCACGTGTCGCGCAAATTCAGGGGGCACTTTGCTAATCAGTGCTTTTTCGCGGTCGAGTGTCCATTCAAAAGGCCAATTGATCAATTTACCTGTCAATATCTGGTAGATGATTAAACCGGCTGAAAAAACATCAGAAGCAAAACAAGGATATCCGTGCATTTGCTCAGGAGCTCCATACAACATTGTCCCTGAACCGGTTGCCGATACCATGGTGTGCCGTGAGCGCCTTGCCAAACCAAAATCGGCAACACGCAACTGCCCATCGTCGTAGATAAACAAATTGGCGGGTTTTAAATCACGATGCATACACCTTTGCTCATGAGCATATGCTAAGCCTTTTAGGAACTGTTGAATATAACTCAAAGCATGCTCAGTGCTCAGACGTCGTTGCAAGCGCTCCTCTAACGTTTCTTTCGCCAAAGGCGTCACTAAGAATAGGATGCCTTTCCATCGATCCGCATTTTTTAAAGTCACCACATTGGGATGTGACAATTTAGCTTTAATGCGAATTTCTTGTAGAAGCGCTTCTTCGCAAGCTTCTTGATCCTCACGCGAAGTGCTGTAAGGAATTTTGAGCGCAACCCATTCGCAATGAATTTCATCATAGGCTTTCCAAATATGACTCAATTCAGTACTCGTGATGTGCTTGGTCAATCGATACTTCCCCAAACGCATCCCTCTTTTAAAAACAGCTTGCGTAAAAGTTCGTGACGTTTTTTTTGTGTTCTCTAAAATGCTCACTCTAATTCGCCTTGATCGTCCTCTTCAATAAAAAGATCATCGTCTTCATCATCTTCCCAACGGTAGTGATGTTTATCGGATTTAGCATGTTTCTTTAAAGGCCTATCTTCATCAAACGATTTTTCTCTGCCCGATTTTTTCTTTCGAGAGAATTTCTTGGACCGCTCAAAAGGAGGTTCAAATTCGTTCATCTTTTTATTTGAGTGGGTTCAACTCACTCCTAATCTCCGCATGTGCTCACAAAGCCGCCAGCACTCCTAAAACACTGAATCGGCTAATGGATAATATAGCTATATTTTGGGCTACTAGGAAGCCTAATTTTAAGGGGGGCCCTATAGGCTTATGATGAGCGCTGTGCCAACCGATCAACAGCCGGGCCAGACTGAAGGTGCAGATCACGTTGAGGAAACGGAATACGAATATCCGCCGCTTTAAACGCCTTATCGATGGCTCGAATCAGGTTGCTTTTCACAGTGACTCGCTTATCCAAATAATCGGTCCATACCACCAATTCACAATCGATCGAGGATTCTCCAAAAGCCAGCCAACGAACCTCAGGAGCAGGATATTCACGCACATCCCCGGCACTTTTGGCAACATTCAGGATAACCTCAGTGGCCTTGTCCAAATCTGTCCCATAAGCGACCCCCACCTCTACATGCAGCCGGATTAAGGTGTCCCCATAGGACCAATTGACTACCTGCTGCTCAACAAACCGAGAGTTGGGCACAATGATGCTTAAATTGTCAAAAGTCTGTACCAGAGTGGTTCGGATATTGATGCGGGTCACCACCCCCTGAATCACTTCACCCTCCATATCCACGGTCACCTGATCCCCCACACTGACTGGGCGCTCAAAAAGCAAGATCAGCCCTGAAACAAAGTTAGAAGTAATGTTCTGCAAACCAAAACCAATTCCCACACCTAAGAACCCAAAAATAATGGCCATGGTCTGTAAATTGATACCCACAGCCTGGGCAGCTAGCAAAGTCCCCAAAACCACAAAAGCATAGTGAATCAGGCGTTTAATGGCAAAAACGACGCCCGCTCCGACCTCTTTTTTAGTAGAAAAATAGCGCCCAATCACATGCTGGGCCACCCCAGACACAAAGAGACTCAGGAAGAAAATGAGGCAGGCCGTCACCAAATGCCTAAACGTAATGGCAGTATCCCCCACCGAAAAAAGGACTAAATCTAAAATACTTAGCAATTCTGTGTTCACGAGATCTCCTTGGTCATGCTGATTTTTGCCTCAATCTGAGTACAAATGACTCTCCCGTTACGCTAACCAATAACCTGTTAGGATGCAAGATGTTATCGTTAAAAATTGTATTGCTTTTGCCTGCCTATGGGCGTATATTCTTTTCGCTATTTTGGTTAGAACGCTTTTGAGTCGCTTTAGGAGATCCCAATTTTGTTATGACGGAATACAGACGCATAAATATGGATGGTGTGCACTACTATGGAAAGCACCTCATTTTAACGGCCAGACAATGTAATGAAGCTTTACTAGACATACCCACCGTCAAAAAGTTCATCACCACTCTAGTCAAAAAAATTGATATGGTGGCCTTCGGCGACTGCATCGTAGAGCGCTTTGGTGGAGGCATCGAAGTGGGGCTTTCGGGAGTTCAACTCATTGAAACCAGTGCCATTGTCATTCATACCAATGACCAAGCTCGAGACCTCTACCTCGATGTTTTCAGCTGTAAAACCTTTGATGAGCAAATTGTTCAAGATTATCTCAAAGAACTTTTTGCTCCTAACGAAATGCAATTTCAGGTCTTATTGCGTTAAGATGCGCTTTTATCCTAACGACTTGGCTCCATTTGCTAATGAGCCCACCAAAGATCGATTTGCCATCCGAAAGATCGGAGACCAAGTGGGTGAGGGCGTTGTTTCTCTTGTTGCTTTTAACCCTGGAGATTTGCTTTTCAATTTCACAGGGTACATCACTGAGTACATCACCCAATATACGTTAAAGATCCGTGATGGCGTTCACTTGCATGATCCTTATTTTATGGGCAAAGTCCTACACTCTTGCGAGCCCAATGCCACCTGCAATATGCAGACGCTCTCGTTTCATGCTCTGAGAAAAATTGAACCAGGTGAGCTCATCACAATGGATTATGCCGAAACCGAGGATGAGTTATTTCTGTCATTTCCCTGTGCTTGCGGTTCAGCAGCTTGCCGAGGAAACATTACGAGTAAGAACTTCGACTCTGTAGAGGAAATCTCTAGGGAAAAATTCCTCGTATGGAATAAACCCTGAATAAATGTTCAATTGCCGTAACGTATGCGGCTTGCCTTAAATCAATACGGCAATTTTGAGCAGTCGCTTTTACTCGGTCGACCGCTGAGTGAATATAACGCTGAAGCTCTGCATCCACTTCTTTCGCCAACCACTGCTCAGCCTGCCTATTTTGCTTCCATTCAAAATAGCTCACGGTTACGCCCCCCACATTGCACAATACAGCGGGCAAAATATTGATGCCTTTGTTCAGTAAAAATTCTTCGGCCTCTGGAGTCAACGGAGCATTGGCTGCCTCAGCAATGAGACGGCAATTCAACCGTTTTGCACGAGGCAAATCAATAAACTGTTCTAGTGCTGCGGGCACAAATAAGTCTGTCTTAATTTGGTAAAATTCGTCCTCAGAAACCGTGTCTACCTCTTTGAAACCGGCAACCCCACCTGTTGTTTGCACATGCAAGGCTAAAGCATTAGGGTCAATACCTGCATCTGCGTGAATAATGCCCGTATGATCCATGACAGCTTGCAGTACAGCCCCTCTTTCTACCAATAAACGCCCCACCCAAGACCCCACATTTCCATACCCTTGCAAGGTGAACTTGAGGCCTTGAAAAGCTAAGCCATATTCAGTCAGCACTTTCTCAAGAACGTAGACTAATCCTTGCCCTGTTGCTTTTTCTCGTCCATGGGACCCTCCATACACAAGAGGTTTCCCTGTAACAACGCTTTGCCCACCTAAGCGCCGACTCACCTGATGCAAATTGACATAAGTATCCGCCATCCACGCCATCGTTTGCGCATTCGTGCCGACATCTGGAGCCGGGATGTCATAATCAGGCCCAATATTGTCCGCCAACGCACTGATAAACCTCCGCGTTAAACGCATATTCTCATCTTGAGAGAGTTGGTAAGTATCTACTTGTACGCCTCCTTTAGCCCCTCCAAATGGAATTTGAACCAAGGCGCACTTCATGGTCATGATGGCAGCCAATGACTTTAGGTGGTTAATATCCACATCCGCGTGATAGCGCATTCCCCCTTTGTAGGGCCCCAATACATTGTTATGTTGAACGCGAAAACCTTTAAAGAGTCGGTATTCTCCATCATCCATGCGCACCGGAAAATTGAGACTCAGCTCATTTTTGGGTTCACTGAGAATCAGTTTAAAGCGTTTCGGGACGTCTAAAAGCTCAGCGGACTGCAACATAAGCTGCTGAATCATCCCATAAAATTCTGTCGACATCGATTACCTCATCTCTATGGATTAGCTGAAAGGTTTAACAACGCTTTTTCAACATTCAGTTCTTTACGACTACGAACCCTTTGCATATGCTGTGCAATACGCGTATCAGGCACTTTACATTGTGCCAACAAAACACGATGCAACTCAAAGCTCGATTCCCATTCACCGACAATCACATAGTCAGCACCTAGGCTATACCACCGAGCGACATCCCGTTCATAACGAGCACGCACAAACAACTTAGCCTCAGTTTCTAAACGCTCTGCTAAGCGAATAATGCGTTCGCTGCTAATCGAGTCAGAAAAACTGCACACCAATGCCTGGGCCACATTCAAACCGGCACGCTTCATCACTTGTGGATTGGCGCCATCTCCATAAATGGCCATAAACCCTTGCTCTCTGGCTTTAAGAATGCTTTTGGTGTTCATATCAATAATCAAACAACCAATGCCTTCTTCATGGCACGCCATCGCTAAATCTTCACCCACAGGCCCATACCCGCAAATGATGACATGATTTTTTAAGTCACCTTCGGTTTTTACCGCGCCTTGAGTTTTAGAATACACCTCTTGCCCAAATGACCATACCTTAATCAAATACGGCAAAATTAAGAAGAGTAACGGTGAAATAAACAGTGTAATGAAGGTAGCAGACAACAACAGTTTGTACATATACATGTCGATGCCACCAGAACTACGGGCCGTTTCAATTAACAAAAAAGCAAACTCACCAATCTGACACAGCAATATCCCTACCGTCAGCGCAATCCTAAAGGGATACCCTAAAAATCGCGTCACTAAAGTCATCACAACAATGTTGACCAACAGAATAAGACTGACAATGCGCAAAACAGGCCAGAAATAGTGAATGCAAAACTGCAAATCAAAGAGTAGCCCGATGGATAAAAAGAAAACACTCACGAATACTCGGCGGAAAGGGACAATATCTTCTAATAACTGTGTACCATATTCACTGTTGGCAAAAACCATGCCCGCAAAGAAAGCACCGATGGCTGGGGATAAGCCCAATTTACCACTCAGCCAAGCCATGCCTAAGCAAATAGAAATTGAGGCCAAGAAAAGACCTTCACGGTTACGGGACAAGGCTCCCTGATGGAAAACACTAGGAATCACAAACTTCCCCATCACCACAACACAGGCAGCAAGTGCCAATGCTTTAGCCCCTGCCCATAGCAAAATAACAGAAAGTCCCCCTTCGACCGCCCCCGTACTTTGCAAGCCTATCATGAGTGGGATTACCGCCAGATCTTGAAAAATCAAAATCGCAACAGCCATACGGCCATGCAAAGTATCGAACTCACCCCGATCAATGAGGAATTTCAACACCATCGCCGTTGAACTGAGAGCAATCACAGACCCCAACAAAAACCCTTGATACAAGGTCCACTGTGACCACATCGAAAAAACGATACCCACACCTAAAGAGATGGCTAATTGAAGCCCTCCACCTCCTAAACCAATACGACGTAAACCTTTAAGTCGTTCAAAAGAAAAATCAAGACCGATGGTGAGCATCAAAAGAGCCACGCCGAGTTCAGCTAAATGGCGTGTTTCTTCGACATTGGTCATCCAGCCAAGACCTTGTGGCCCCATGGCAACACCTGCTAGCAGAAAACCAAAAATGGAAGGTAAGCGTAATCGCTCAAAGAGTAAAGAAACGCCCGTTGCTACAATCAGCACGAGCAATATGTCTTCATAGAAAGTTGTGGCCATCAGGCGCCTCTTGGGTTAATTCATCATACACTAAATATATTTATAACTTCTACCAAGTAAGTGTTTATTGCACAAATGCAATGATGGTGTCAGAATACAAAGTCAATGAAATCCTCTTTGCAAAACAAGGTATCACTGTAATGCGCGTATGGCCCGGCTCTCCAGAACCTTTAGGCGCCACCTGGGATGGTGGCGGAGTTAACTTCGCTCTTTTCAGTGAGCATGCTACTCAAGTAGAGCTTTGTTTATTCTCCAGCAATGGTGAGACCGTTGAAACTCACCGCATTGCATTACCCGAACGCACAGATATGGTTTGGCACGGTTATTTGCCAGATATTTATCCAGGCCAATTGTATGGTTTTCGCGTTTATGGTCCTTTTGCTCCCAAAGAAGGTCAGCGTTTTAATCCCAATAAGGTTTTGATAGACCCTTACGCTAAAGCTGTTGGTAAACCGTTGACATGGGATGATGCTCTCTTTGGTTATTCTATTGGCGGCCCCAAAAAAGATTTAGCACCCAGTGATTCTGATAGCGGAAAAGTCGCTCCACTAGGCATGGTGATTGATACTGCTTTTACCTGGGGAGATGACAGACCACCCCGAACGCCTTGGCACAAAACCATTATTTATGAATTGCATGTTAAGGGTTTTACCAAAACACACCCTGAAATCCCCACAAAATACCAAGGCACCTATTTAGGCTTGTCTAATGAAGCCACCATTCGTTATTTGAAAGAACTCGGTGTGACTGCAGTCGAACTGATGCCTGTTCATCACCCCATTGAAGACCGACACCTATTGGAAAAAGGATTGACCAACTATTGGGGCTACAACTCTCTATCCTATTTTGCCCCAAACACTCAATATGCTTCTGCCAAAGACGGGCTTAGCTCTGTCCGTGAATTCAAAATGATGGTACGCACTTTGCATCGCGCTGGAATCGAGGTCATCCTCGATGTGGTTTATAACCATACAGCCGAAGGCAACCACATGGGCCCAACACTGTCTTTTAGAGGCATTGATAACGCCTCTTACTATCGACTCACCAAAGACAAACGCTATTACGAAGACTTTACCGGATGCGGAAACACGCTGAATATGCAAGAACCACGCGTGCTGCAACTCATTATGGATAGCTTGCGTTATTGGGTCACCGAAATGCATGTCGATGGTTTTCGCTTTGATTTAGCCAGCGCACTGGCTCGTGAACTCTACACCGTCGATCGATTAAGCGCGTTCTTTGACATCATTCGCCAAGACCCTATTCTTTCGCGCGTTAAGCTCATTGCAGAACCCTGGGATTTGGGCGAAGGAGGCTATCAAGTAGGTAACTTCCCCGTGGGTTGGACTGAATGGAATGGAAAATACCGTGATACTGTGCGCAAATTCTGGCGTGGCGATGGGGATACTGTCGCAGAGTTTGCCACACGCTTATGCGGTAGCAGTGATCTGTATGAGCAAAGCGGGCGTCGCCCTTATGCCAGCATCAACTTTGTCACTTGCCACGATGGCTTTACCTTACACGACCTTGTTTCTTACAACGAAAAGAAAAACGAAGCCAACGGAGAAAATAGCCAGGATGGGTCTTCCAATAATCTGAGTTGGAACTGCGGCGTAGAAGGGCCCACAGACAATCCAAACATCATCGCCCTACGCGAAAAACAAAAACGCAATTTCATAACCACCCTTCTGATCTCACAAGGCATTCCTATGTTAAGCCATGGAGATGAAATCGGACGAACACAGCAAGGCAATAACAATGTTTATTGCCAAGACAATCCTCTAAGTTGGATGTCCTGGGAACTCGACAACAAGCAAAAAAGTTTGCTTGAGTTCACGAAAAAGATGATCCGTTTACGCAATGCTCATCCAACATTAACGAGGCGCAAATTTTTTCAGGGTCGCGGTATTCGTGGTTTAGACATCAAAGATATTGTTTGGTTAGACCCAGAAGGCAAAGAAATGGATGATGCTGATTGGGACAGTGGTTTCGTGCGTTGTGTTGGAATGCTTTTATCTGGCGAAGGCCTTGATGAAACAGATGAAAAAGGGGATCTTGTAAAAGATAATAGCCTGCTGATCATGATGAACGCTCATGATGAACCCATTGCTTTTAAATTACCTAAAAGCGGTGATCATCATGCATGGTTTTGCCAAACAGATACTGCAGATCCTTTGCACATCGCTCAAACCCCCATGCCTGAATCACAGAAGTACAAATTAGCCGATCGCTCTACAGCCATCTTTGAACTCAAACCTACAAACGGCGTTAGCTAGGCGGGACTCAGTCGTTTGATAAAGGTGTCCAAATCATGCAATCCATTCACTTCAACACGAGGAAGCATTAAAGGCGAATCGTGTAAAGCAGCTAACCGATCCACAACCGTCACCCCATAAACAAAACCACATGCACCTGTCAAATGCTCAACCACACTGTCTACTGAGCCATAAGGATAACAAAAAGTGCGCACAGGCCTTGTGAGCCCTTCTTCAAGTATGTAGCGAGATGCTAAAAGCTCTTTTGCGATCTGTGTTGGATTTAAAGCTGTCATCGCCGGATGAGTGGCTGAATGTGAACCGAAGTGCACCCCTTCAGCCTGCAAAGACACAATCGTTTCCCAATCCATTAAAGCCACATTGTCTTGATAATCCTCATCCCAGCCATTATTTTCACCTATTGCATCTGCCACTAAAAACACCGTTGCCGGAAACCCATACTTTTTTAGTAATGGCCACGCATAATCATGAAAATCCTGATACCCATCATCAAACGTCAAACAAACGGCATGCCCTGGCAAAGGTTTACGAATCCGCTGCGCTTCTCCCCACTGCTCTAAAGTAACGCCCTGGTACCCATTTTCTTTTAAGTACTTTAACTGTGCTTCCAATTGTTCTGGCGTGACCCGATAACGACGCAACGCCTCTGTTCCTTCTGGGGCCACACGGTGATACATCAATATCGGTAATTGCGCTGTGGAGGCTTCTGTTTTTCCGGCTGAGGCAAACTGTTTTGATTGAATGACCCCTTGCGCCGCTTCATCTGTCATCTTTCCCATTCTTTCACTGTGAATCGTTTGAGAAGGCGCATACCGTTTCCAAGAAAACCATCCCGCTGATTGTTTCTGATAAAGCTGTATCCGATATAGAGGTGTTTTAAATTGCTTCACTAATACCAATCCATCGGTACCGCGTGCCGCTTTAGAAATGCCTTTACTGCCAAAGGGAACATCCCAGTTAAAGCCCATGTGAGAAAACTCTTCCCATGCCAAATTCGAATGCGCCATAACGAGATAACCCTCCTTATTCAGCGATTCGCTCATACGCTTGAGGGCATCTTTGAGCGCATGATGATTTCCTGTGTAGTACAAAATCTCGCTACAGACAATCAAATCTTGCTGTTGTGGAATATTTCCCGTAGCAATATCTAAATGTTTGAATTGAATTTGAGGGAAAGATTGACACCGCTCAGCCGCTCGCTTAAGCGCAACCTGAGAAACATCTGTTGCCATTATTTGGCTACCATGAGGAGCTAACATTTCTGTGAACACCCCTTCAGCACATCCAAGCTCTAAAATGCGCTTCCATTTTTTATTAGGCAAAATATCCAAAGTTTGCTGGTACTTAACCTGTTCATACTCGCTCGTATAGCGCCAAGGATCTTCACCTGAATTGTAAAGGGCCTCAAAATATTGACGGTTATAGGCTCGATCATTTTTGTCCCCACATGGCCTTAGATGGTCAACCTGTAAGCTGGGCGCTAAGGATTCACTCAGTTCATGGGGAACATAGGCCACAGATTGCGCCTGACTGGGATCGCCGAAATACACCAAACCTTCGGAAGCATTTTCACTCACTCGCCTTAACTCATTCACAACTGCAGCTGGAAGGCGATAAGTCTGATTGACCGTAGGCAAACCTAAATCCAATAAGCGTCGTGTGACCACAACCCCTTGTTGGAAAGGCCGGATAGGGTTTTGGGCTTTTGTATTTAAACGATTCTTATACTTAAGCTGTAGTCTTTCGCGCAAAGAAAGTGGATGTTGGGAAATGGGTTGCCCAATAATGCTTTCGCGTACCATAAGAGCACACAATTCAAAACCCAGTGCCTGCAGTATTTCTGTACGCATATATCCGCTTAAAATCTTCCCCTTATTGGCTTTAAGCTCTAAACCTCCCACAACTTTTCCACCTAAAGTCACCAATACGGTGGCGGATTCTGTCTCAACAATAAGATCAGGAATGGGTTGACTCAACTCCACCCTAACGATATCTCCGACCACTTTTTGTGTTATCGCTCTCCCTAACCTTAATTGCGGTTTATAAAAAGCATGATCATTCCCTTGGGGATAATTGAATAACTCCTGAAGCAGTACTGTCCAACCCACCGTGTTATGCAAAGCATCTTCATCTGGACGCTCACAAAAATTCCACATCACTTTATCGCGAGACACTTGCCAGCCGGATGCTGTTTCTTCTATTCTTAGCGTTCGATATACGGTCTGAGCCAAATAGGATTTCAATAAATCCCAGGCATATGTATGTGCAATGGTGTCTTGGATAACTTCGGCAGGAACAAACCCATCACAGATAGGCAGTTCAATTGTCGTTAGCGCTTTATTCTGAAAAGAAATTTTGCATACAAGACGCTCCATTTCAGGGGACAATTTAAAATCAGGAATCTCTTTAAACACATCAACAGCTACGCCATACACATTGTCTACAGACAAAGGCAATTCATGGGCCTGATCGATGAGCATCCTTTTTAAATAATCCAAACTACTTTTAGCCAACCCTCGTGTTTTTGTACGCTTTTCTAATTCAAGGATGAAATCGAACATCGGCTGATACGTTTCATCAAAGAAAGAGGTCCACTCTGATAACACCTGAGCTCGTGCCAATGGAACCGAACTGAACAAAGAAGCCGCTACCGAAGGGCCATACAAAAAAGGCCCCTTCTCATCGAGTTTATCCAATACAGGCAAAAGACTTTCACCTTTGCCAATCAACATCCCTGCTGAGAAAATAGCCAAATACCAGTGCATCAGTTCACAATCATCGGTTTGAAGGCCTTGAGCATACCGGGGGTCCGGCTCATTCACACGAGAATCAGCTTCATATCCGCGCTTCAAGACAACCCAGCTGTCTTCTAATAAACGGGCAGCATCTTTGGAACTGGAGCCCAATCGTAATTGGTAATACGCCACCACTTTAGGCACAGAAACAAAGGGCTTCCCTGTGCGTGCGATACGCTGCCATAAATCCCAATCCTCACAAGTCACTAAAGCAGTATCAAATCCTCCCACCTCACGCACCCATTGAGCCTTAACCAAACAACAAAAAATCGCAAAAGCGCATCTTCGGCCCATCTCTTCAAAACCAACATGCCCATCATAAAAAGGATAATCACCAGACACCCCTTCATGACTCACATAAGCCCAATTGCCATAAGCCAATGCCGCATCTGGAGTTTGCTTGAGTGCCTCAAGCAAACATTGCATGTGTTGCGTATCTAAAGTGTCGTCTCCGTCTAAGAAAGCTAACCATTCCCCTTGAGCGTTTTTAATTCCGGTATTTCGGGCTGCGGAAACACCCGCCCCGGATTGTTGTATGAGATGGAACCTTTTATCTTTTTCAGCATAGACCTTCACCACATCAGCAGTGTTGTCTGTCGAGCCATCATCCACAATAAGGGCTTCCCAATTTTGAAAAGTTTGGCTTTGAATAGAGTCCAGAGCACGAGCCACCGTGTTTGCTCCATTGCGTATCGGAACAATTACAGAGATGAGAGGAGTGAGGGCATCAGACATTTTCTTGCCGACTCACTAGAAGTTGGTATAACAATTGTAGATTCTGTTCCAGCAGCAGCTCTAAGACAGCCGTATTCACTGGAACATCCATCGGGCCATTTAATGTCACCGAAGTAATCTGCTTACCTTGAAACCATACATCAATTCGATTAGGCCCATCGCCATGAATGGATATGGCTTCTGTGGAGAATCCATGAGTCAAATCTAGTTGGATGACTGGAATGGGTGGTGCCGCTTCACAAAACTGTTGATAGGCTTTAAAAGAACCCAGTTGTTGATAGACACCCTGCCAATAACTGCAGTGGCGCAGCTTACCAAATAGATTCCTCCATAAACGCCTAAAACCTAAAGCTTCGTAAATGAATAAAAAGGGTTTTAACCCTATAATCAGACCTTTGGCCAGGAGTGGTTTTTGCATCAAGAAATCGATAGCCTGCGTGTGTTGCATCAACCTAAGCCCTCTTCTGATCTCAGGATACTTGGTCGCCAAAATCACATCATGCATGCCCTCTTGGTACATATTTTTAAGTACTTGGTACGGTGAAGTCTCATGATAGTGCCACGCAACGGCTTTATCTTCAAAGTGAAAGACGACCCCTTTCTTCAACAGACGGTAACCTAAATCAAAATCTTCTCCCCCATAACCGGCAAAGCTCTCATCAAAACCACCAACACTGATAAAGTCATTCTTAAGCAATGATGCATTGCCGACACAAAAATCACGATACGACACAATACGTCCTGGTTGTTGCATTTCATGATATCGATCTTCCCACCAGGCCCACACCACTTTTTGGTACAGCGATGGGTGTAGTGGTAAAGCGATATGTGCTTGGCCAAGTACCGCTATTGAGTTTCCAGCCGAATGGTTTCGCAGATGATGCTCTAAACACTCCGGCTCTGGAATCACATCATCATCTAAGAAAACAATCACATCAGCATGCGCGAGTTGTACCCCAACATTACGTGCACGAGCTTGCCCTGCCTGCTGTTGCAAAACATACTCCAGATGGAAATCCGTTTGAGTTTGTTTGAGCAATTCTTCAGAATTGTCTGTACAACCATCCATAACCACAATGACTTCAAACTGCCCTTTAGCTAAAGTTTGTCGACTCAAAGCCTTGAGCATTTTCTGCAAACAATCCGAACGATTATGGGTGGGGATCACCACGCTACACAAAAGACTCATCGCTTATCTCTCATTGCCGCAAGGCACCGATTATGCATATAAATCCACGGACTTAAAATCGCGCCTAACCATTCTTTTAAAATCATCGATAGCGGCATTGCATCGGGTTTATGTCGCAAACTGCGCCACAATTGCTTTATATGATGCTGTTTAAACCATTGCAGCCCCACCATAAGTGCTTCTGGATCTTTGTGTTCAAACAAACACCGCATGAGCAAAGCAAAACCACCCACACTGTAGCCATAAAGCATATGGACTAAGGAGGCATCATCACGTCGATGCCGGTGCCACACCAATGCATCTGGCTCATACACAATCTGGTGACCTGCATCCAACAATTGATAATATGCATAGGTATCTCCACCAGAAAGTGTGCGCGTGCCTGCATCTAATTCCTGCTCAAACAGTTTATGTTTCAGCACTAACTCTCTTCGGATAGCCATATTGGCACCACTTCCCACCAAGCCCGCTGCACAAGCAGGAATGACTGTGTAATCAAAAAACTTGCGCTCAAAACCACGTCCGTGCCCACCATAAAATTCAAAAAAGGACTGTGCATGGCTTTCTAATTCAACAGGCAACGTCAATCCTGTTACAGCAGCTACTCTTGGCGCTTTAAATGGCCTCAAAATATTATTGATCCACTCAGCGTCAACAACGACATCATCATCGGTGTAAATTAAGATGTCCCCTGTAGCCGCCTTAGCCCCACAGGTTCTTGCCCAATTAAGACCCCGCTTCATCTCTCTAAAATACTTCACCGAATAGTGCTCGGCTAAATCTTTGGTGTCATCATTGGGCGGATCATTATCAATGACTAAGATTTCACAAGCTCCCTGTGTCGAGTTGAGAATAGACTGTAAACAGTTATCCAAGTCTTGGGTTCGATCTCGCGTGCACACAATCACAGAATAACTGGGCAGCGCTGGTCTCTCATCAATCACTTTTGACAATAACCTGTCCCTAACCAACACCTTCTGGAGCCTTCTTCGACCCTCAGCATCTAAAGCTTCAATCAATGCACTTGCCTCTACCCGCCCGTCTGGGCTCTCAACGACTAGGGTATCCACAACATGTCCGCATGCTTTAAGCACTAGAAAAGCACGCTCATAACCTTCAACACTCACAAAATCTGGTACGCCTTCAGAAAGATCTACGGTCCTAATCCCAAAAGGTTTGAACGGCTTTTGTTTCAGTAAGAGATTGCCTCTATGACTCATGACTCTGCCTCATAAGCTTCCCGAACCTCTTCTATGGGACCTTCTAAGCGAACTTGACCTTTATCAATCCAAACAGCATCAGAACACACTTCAGCTGTTGTGTTCAAATCGTGAGACACAACGACCAAGGTGCCTCCATCTGACTGAAACACCTTTAACCGCTCTAAACACTTTTTCCTAAATGAATGATCGCCCACAGCTAATACTTCATCTAAAAGCAACACATCCGGCTTCACACACAAAGTTACAGCAAAAGCTAACCGTGCTTGCATCCCTGATGAATAATACTTAACAGGCACTTCTAAAAAGTTCCCGATATCGGCAAAGGCTTCAATCTCTGGCATGCGCTGTGTGATTTCTTTACGGGTTAGCCCCATCACTGCACCGTAAAGACGCGCATTCTCAATACCGGTTAATTCAGGGTGAAATCCGGCTCCCAACTCAATCACTGCAGCCACTCTTCCTCGCACATTCACAGATCCTTCTGTCGGTTTATACACACCCGCGATCAACCGCAGAGCGGTACTTTTGCCCGAACCATTAGATCCCACCAAAGCAACAGCGCCTCCTTTTGGTACCTTTAAATTGAAACCACTCAGCATAAATTCAGGACGCTTTACATGCGCTGGTTTCAACTGTAATTTGCGAATGAAGACTTCTTTAAGCGAAGTGGACCGATGTTCATAGAAGAAAAATTTCTTCGTCACATTTCGGCATTCCACTGCTAAAGGTTGATTAGATAACTTCTGAGACATCTTCCTTGTACCGGTTAAAAATCGAATAGCCTACAAAAAATACAATGAGTGACGTTACCGTAAGAGAAACGATCAATCCCATCGAAGGCGCTATTCCTTCGTAGATGATCTGATGAAAGGCCGTCAACAACTGAGCCAAAGGGTTGATAAGATAAATTTTCTGCAGTTCTTCTGGCACCATATCGAGGGGATAGAATACAGGACTCACATAAAAGAGCGCTGTCAGTAGTATGGGTAAAACATGCTCAATATCGCGATAGAAAATAGACAGCGCTGCAATCGGAAGAGAAAATCCTAGCAACATAACGACTAACATGGCAATCAGCCAGGGCAACCATAGAATTCCCATAGGAAATGCCGTGTAATGCAAAAACATTAAAGCAATTAGAACAATAACCAGTTCTACCAAAAACTCTACTAACTTAGAAAACACAGAGGCAACAACAGGTATTTCTTTAGGAAAGTTGACACTACGCGTTAACTGAGCATGTTCGGATAACATGAAGGTAGCTGCACTGAATGTTTGCATGATAAAGTTCCAAACAAAATACCCACTTACTAAAAACGCAATATAATGATGCATCTCAATACGTACCACATGACTGAAAACAATAGAAAGAACCGCCACCATCATCAAAGGGTTGAGCCCTGTCCATACAAAACCAAAAATGGACCGTTTGTATTTAATCATCAAATTACGCGCAACCAGACTTACCAGTAACTCGCGAAACTGCCAAATATCTAATAGAGTGTTGGCGCTTTTTCTTTCTACTGACTGATAAGCCCATAAACCACTAAATGTTTCGCGGCCCATACGCACCAATAAAGACAGAGGCAGAGGATCCATACCAAAACACCTTTTCACACAACGAAACCAAGGCTTCAAGAGGCGCCACACTAAAAAGCAACGGATGGAATGGCTGTTTTCAGGTTTGGCACAATTGAGGCTTTTAACTAGAAAAGCAATGAGCGCCCGTTGATGACCAGCTATTTGTGTATAAACCGACGGCAGATCTTGACGGTGTTCATGTTTGGCCAAAACAGTAGGTTCATTCCGCAGATGATGCCCTCCCTCTAACACACGCCAAAAGACATCTAAGTCTCCTCCACCAGGAAGCGCAGCCCCTTTGTCTAAAGCTTCATCAAAGCCTCCCAGCCCTAACACAACCGCCTTACGCACAGCAAAACTTGAACCATTCCCTACGCTAACAGCCCAAGCCATCAAAGAAGCCCGATGCCCATGCAGCCGTTGATTGACATCTTTGGGTAATGTTATGGGTTTTACGCCTCGATCAAATCCACCATTGGCTTCAAACAATTTCTCTGCCTCGGTTTCTACAGTTAAAGCCTCAACACGACCTGAGCACAAAGCGACTTGAGGATCTTCTATAAAAACCTGCTTTAAATTTTCTGCCCAATGCTTATCAGCAACCGCATCATCATCTAAATACGCCACGACATCGCCCTGAGCTTCTTGCAAAGCCCGATTGCGTGCGACATTCAAACCTTGACGCGGTTCACACACATAACGCACATTCGGGAATTTTGATTTGAGCTGATCCTGTGTCTCAGTAGAACTGGGTGCGTTATCTATCACAACAATTTCAAGTAGGTGCTGACGGCTTTGCTCCAAAGAGCTTAAGGCCCTCAGCAGTAAAGGCGTACGATTATGCGTACAAATCACAGCACTCATTTGAATAGAACTATTCATGACACCCTTCAGACTTCACGGTTGAGGTTACTTTGGCCCCAAATAACCACCACTGTATCCCACCCAAACACATACCCACTCCATAAGCAGTGCGTGCAGCTAAAGACCAAAACACTAGGACTAAAGGCTCCCACTTTCCTGCACGCATCCAGCAGACTGTAATGTAAATCACTTGTATTGGAATCAATGGAATACTCAAAAATATAGGAATACATGGATATCGGTACAGCCACGGCCAACGTGTTATTTTTAAACGGGACTTACTTTCTATCGCACTGGATGCCCAACGATAATTACGTTTTAGGAGTTGGATAAATCCGGGTCGATTGTGATGATAGACCCATGCTTGGGGATCAAATAAAATCCTCTCTCCCTTTTGAATCAATTCGGATTGCCACTGCAACTCTTCATGGGAATAGGCAATGGTCGTGGTTTCATTAAAACCTGATGTTTCGTTAAAAACACTCCTAAGAACACTTAAGTTACATGGAGGATGCTGCGTCACATGTGTCCTTGGCATTTTCTCATGCACATGATACCAACCGTTGTAGTAATCCACCCGAGCTGTCAACGAAAGCCCCTCAGGCATCGCTAAAGCCCCTCCAACACACACCTCACCTTGCTCATACCCTCTCAGCAATGCCTCCAACCAACCTTCACAAGGAGTACAATCTGCATCCAAAAATACCAGCACATCACCGGTAGCCGCTTGAGCCCCTAAGTTACGTGCAGCAGCTGGATTGCCGACTGCCTGACCTCGCATCAATACAGTGGCCCCTGACTCTTGAGCTATTTTTTGCGTATTGTCCGTAGAGCCATCGTCCACAACGATAATTTCCATTGCTACAGAATTTACTGTTTGTTTTTGTACCTGCTCAATGAGCGCTTTAATACTGTTTTGTGCGTTGCGTACCGGAATAATGATCGAGACTTTTTCAACTGGAGTCACGAATTCAGTTTTCTCCAAAGCCGCACATTGAAAATAAAGATCATTCACTGTGCGCACAAAAAATAGCCAGCTCAATTTGTTTTCTGCGTACCGAGAAACTGCCTGACTCAACTTCAAATAAAGGGATTTGTCTTCTAATATCCTCACCAATCCTTCGGCAATGCCTTTTGAGTTTGGGGGCACCAACAGGGCTAAATCGGCATTCAAAACAGTTCTATGTGCATGAATATCCGTCGCTACAATCACACAACCCGAGGCTAAATATTCCAATACTTTTAGAGGCAAGTTATTGCCAAATGAACGCGGGGACACCACAACATCCGCTAAAGCCATGAATGCTGCCATTCTTTCTTTAGGCTGACGTTTGACGATTCGATAAGCATATTTTGGAAGTGTTTTTTTCAACCGCTCAATCAAGGGATCTTTTCCTAAATCTTCTTGCCCTACTAGGACAAGCACCGTTTGAGGGACTTGTTCGACCACTTCGGGAATAGCTCCCACTAATAGATCAATGCCCTGATACTCAGCAAAGTTTCCTGTGTATAGGATCACACGATCCTTTTCCTGCAAATATAGTTCTTCTTTCACCGCCTGCAAGGTGTGGTCGGATACTGTCTCAACAACCCCAGGATAATTCCATTCTTGGATATTAGCTGATGGCAGCGCATTCAACACAGAAGTGGATAGCCCCGCACTACACACAGTTTTCTGAGCATTTTTAATTAACCAGTTTTCACAGGCATAAAACAATTTACGCATGAGCGGATTGCCTAATCCCTTCATTCCGCACATTTGCTCAGCCATGCTTGACTGCATATCGTATATGACAGGCGTTTTGTATTTTTTGGCAGTCCATAAAGCAAGAAAAGCCGCTTCCTCCACAGCATGAATACACACATAATGATCTTCAGATAAGCGTTTTTTAAGTTCAAAAAATAGGCATACATCTAAAACTAATTTCTTAAAGGAAAAGCCCACACGAATTTCAGAAAAACCGAAAGGATTAGGGCTACGAAAATAGCGCACCTGTTCATGTTTAATGTCTTTGCCAATCGGATACGTCAGTATGTCCACGCTATAGCCCAATTCCAACAGAGCATTCAGCACATGTTTAATGGCAATAGGCGTACCTCGATCTTCGTAGAAAGGTTGAGGAGAAACAATCAAGATGCGTTTGATAGGGGTTATGGATTGAGTCATCGCTTCCCCTCCCTTTGTTTAGCTGTTCTAAACAGGGGGTCTTCAGTGACGTCAAACAGTCTCTCAAAGGGAAGTTCTGTGACCACCAATAACTTAGCAATCAAATGAGCTGAAGGCTCTACATTAGAATGAATGAGCTGGCTGATACGGCCTTTAGAAACTTGCAGTTGGTTTGCAAGATCAGATTGTGTGTTTGCTGTCACTTTTAGCCAGGACAACAAGACATCTTTTTTTATCAGTACCGTATGTGATTTCATGCCCTCTCGCTTTACTCCCACTAAACTTGATGACTCTTTCTATCTTACCTGATTCTATGAGTCATCAACAAGGGCATCTGAGCTGAAGGTGAATTGGAGAGAAAAGTGTCAATCAAGGTAGCGTTTTCTGAGCTTTGAGTTTATTCGAACTAAACTCAGAAGCCCCAACGTAAATCGAGCCGTGCGATGCGGTAAATGATATAGGCCACCAATGCGGTGAGGATTGCAGAACATAATAGACCTGCTGGTCCCCCATATAAAGGCCCAACTAAAGCGCCTAAACCGATTAAGGTTATCGGTTCGTAAATCATTTCAGCAATGAGATACGCTGTCAAAGGCAATTTCCCTGCAGGCTTGAAAAAAGCTAACCAGGATTCTCCTTTGAAAAAACGCACTAAAATGAAAAAAATGGTTTGGATGAACAAGCCCACCCAAATCCCAAAAAGCATGAAACCTGGTGTTGCAGCATCTTTAGAAATGCCATACGACGGGGTGTGCCATTGCGCAGCACACCATACAAAGAGTGCCGCCCCCACGAACCCACCTAATTTTTTACCAAGATTCTCATCAACTGCAGACCGAACAAAAAGCCAATCACTCAAACCAATACCGACTATCACTGCCACAGAAGACATGAGAAAGCTGGTACTGAAAGGAACTATCCCATCAATGACATGCGTCAATGCATAAAACTGTGGCAGAGCGATAATCAAGGCAATAGCCACCCAACCTGAAAACTTACTAAAAAGGGTGTAACTCAAACATCCCACTAAATAAGCCCATCCAATCGTACCCAAAATGCCCCACCATTCAGGAAAAAATGATTGGGTCTGCATGCCTGTGTGATACTGCCATGCGATAAAGCTCAAAATGCCTCCTCCTATAAAAGGAAGTATCGGATTAATCGTCACAGAACCCACACGTTTTTTAGGATAGGTGTACCACAGCAAAAAGAAACCCAAATACATCCATAAAGCCCAAATAGGTTTACTGACCCCCACGGCCTGAGCATCAAAATCGCTCATCCATACCATCCAGGTTCCCATCACAATCAAAGCCAAACTCCGTAAAAGCACATGACTCCAAATAGCTGAAACAGGAACCCCCTTACTCATACGGGCTTTAAATGCAAGGGGTATAGCCATGCCCATGATAAATAAAAACACAGGAACCCCTGAATCGACATACGTCATGGTGTTGGAATCCGAAGGAGCATGATGCATCCACGTGGGGACATTCATCGCAGATGCCACATCATTGAAGAAAATCATATTGAGAATCGCATAACCTCGAAATAGATCAATAGATGTTACGCGAGAGGAATTTGTTTTTTCCATGAGTTGATATTGTATCAAAGGACCTCTTGGCTTGCTGCCAATTCGAGTTTAGCCTTCCGTGGCAACCGCTTAATGGCCATTTCTCGCTTCAGTGCCAAACCATGTTCCGATTGTCCTTCCTGATAGAGTAACTTTAAAGGCAACCGCCCTCTTAAATACTTACTGCCTTTACCAGAAATATGTTGCTCTAACCGTTTCTGAACATCCTTGGCAATCCCGGTATACAGAGTGCCATCCCCGCATAGCAGTAAGTAAACAAACCAAGGTGGTGTTTTTATCGATTTTCTCTTCGCCATGGCTATTTATGATACAGGTAAAAAGTCCTGTCTATGGCGCATTTCATTGGATTATCTTTTTTTTTGCGCTATGATCACAGTATGAAAGCTCTTATTTTGACCAAAGAATATCCCCCACATATCTATGGAGGCGCTGGTGTTCACGTCGGCAACCTGTCTAAAGCTTTATCCAAGCTATGCCAAGTGGATGTGCGCTACTTTGGACCTGACTCTGCGACTAAGGAAAACCTGACCATTACAGGGTTTCCCGTCAAATCAAAACACTATACGGCTCCAGATCAATTGCACAGCGTCTTTGATGCCGTTCAGCGCAGTCTTGACCACAATACGTTGCGCATTGACGCTGATGTTGTCCACGTACACACTTGGTACGCTCATTTCGGTGGCATCTTAGCAAAATTGACTTATGGTATTCCTTTGGTCGTCACCGTGCATTCCTTAGAACCTTTGCGCCCTTGGAAAAGAGATCAATTAGGTGGCGGTTACGACTTTACCTGTTGGATCGAAAAAACGGTGCTCGATTTAGCCGATGCCGTTGTGGCCGTATCCGAGGAAACCAAGCGGGATATTATTCGCCTGTTTCCCATTAATCCTCATAAGGTTCATGTCATTCACAATGGGGTGGATCTCGACGAGTTCAAACCCACGCATGCGCCTGAGCTCCTTCGTCCTTACGGTATTGATCCGGATAAACCCTATGTGCTTTTTGTGGGCCGCATCACGCGTCAAAAAGGCATTTTACACATGCTGAATGCTATTGATCGTATGGACCCTAACTACCAGGTTGTGCTCTGTACAGGAAATGCCGACACGAAAGAAATTGAAGGACAGGTCACTGCCCGCATACAGCAGATCCAAGCACATAGGCAGGGCGTCACGTGGATTCGCAATTTGAATGATACGCCTACCATGGTGGCTTTATATTCGCATGCAGCTGTATTTTGCTGCACATCTATCTATGAACCGTTTGGGATCATTAACCTAGAGGCTATGGCTTGTGAAATTCCGGTTGTTGCCAGTAAAGTGGGCGGCATCAAGGAAATTGTGGTGCATGGCGAAACAGGTGTCCTTATTCCTTTGGATCCTGATGACTCCACCCGCTTTGAAGAACAGATAGTTGTGGAAGTGACCCAATTGATGAATGATGAACCTTTGAGAAAAAAATTGGGAAAAGCAGGACGAGAGCGTGCTTTGAATCATTTCAGTTGGCGTGCTATCGCGCAAAAAACATACGATTTGTACCATTGGCTTAGCGCAAAACCTTAGCGCTTCACAGACATAATGAACGGAGGTTTATTCATGGGACCCAATCTTGTTGTTTTTGGTATGTTTACTTTACTCGCTTTTTTTGTAGGCATTCGCATCATCCGCCCCACACATGTCGGACTTATTGAAACACTTGGAAAATACACAGGCACAGCTAAGCCTGGTTTCCATTGGATTATCCCTGTCATTCAACGCATGTATTTGGTGAATATGACAGAACAAATGGTTGATACCGAACCTCAAACTGTCATTACCAAAGACAATCTTAATGCCATTGTCGATGCCGTCGTTTACTACAAAGTCACCGACCCAAAATCCTCTATGTATAACGTGAATGATCACCGTAGCCAATTAGTGGCTTTAGCCCGTACCACCTTGCGCGCTGTAATTGGAACCATGACTTTTACAGATGCCAATGAGAACCGCTCCCTCATTAACTCTCAAATAGAAACGGTTTTAGACCAAGAAACTAAAAATTATGGGGTCGATGTTTTGCGCGTTGAAATTCAAAAAATCGAGGCCCCTCACGAAGTGCAGAATGCCATGAATGAAGTGGTTATCGCAGAACGCATCCGCATAGCCTCTACAGAAAAGGCCAATGCAGCTGAAATTGAAGCAGAGGGATTAAAACGTGCTGCAATCCAAAAAGCAGAAGGCATGAAACAAGCTGAAGTCCTTGAAGCAGAAGGTAAAGCGGCTGCGATTCAGCTGGTTAATGAAGCGGCTGATAAATATTTCGTTGGAAACGCAGTAGAGCTCAAGCGTTTGGAAGTTTCGTTAGATGCGGTAAAAGACAATTCCAAAATCATTATTGCCAAAGATGGCATCAACCCTCAGTTATTGATCGGCGATATCCCGGTGAGTGCCAGATAACCCTCTGGCCTCAAGAACACCACAAACAGCCCGATTCCCCTGCAGTATCTTTGTTTGAGGAAATACTGGGAGCCTCATCCTGAGTGAGTTTTTTTAAACCACTAGCGTACAAACAATAATCACATTCTACATCCGCTTTAGGAATGGACTCTGAAGACAGACAGTCTTGAGCCGCAAGTAAAGCGTTCTCAATCCAATCATCATTCCCTTTATAAGGAATAAGAGTCACATCAAACTCGAGCTTATTATCAAACCACTCTCGAGTGGCATCCCCATTACAGTAAACAAAATACCCTGTATTCGATACTTTTAATCCATTTTTACGTAGCAACCACTGATAGATTTCCATCTGGCGCTTGTATCCGCCCTGCCATTCTTTGTTCAGCGCAACAATGCGTTCACCTTTACTCGTTGATTTATAATCCACAACCATGTGCTCGCCTGCACTTGAAATCCACAAATCATCTATCGCTCCTGAAATCACGAGATTGGTCCGCTCATGATAATATTCGATGCCCTTGAAGTTTTCGCGCCAGATATCCAATTGGCTATTCTGGGCAGGGATCGCATCGACTCCATACTCAACAATAATAGGATGGGGCTTCTTTTGCACCCGATAGGCATCAAACTCATTTTTAAGCAGAGAGTCGACAGCACTGTTCAAATTGAATGGAAATCCAGGGGGTCGCCCTAACCCTAATCGACGATCCATATAAAAGCAACGCGGGCACTCAATGAAAAGTTCTAGTTTCGAACGACTGAGCTTAAAGGGTTTTTTGGATGCAGGGTCATACAAATTTCTAGACCGAATCCCTTTGTAATACTGTGACATGGTTGTCCTATATGTGGGTTATTGATAAGTGTATTGTTACAACTTAGCAGTGACGCTAGTGTTTTTCAATGGCTGTATAGCGAACAGGCATACTTTCCGGCCGATAAGACTGTTTTGTTTGCTCCAATGCCAGAATGCCAGAGGCATCTAATGTGTTGATCCAATCCACACCTTCTAGTGATTGCGCCAGCTTCTGAAAAACAAATGCGGCTATGCCCGGAATGTTCTCATCACAAACTTCAAATAAATTAGCGAATCCATTTCCCCCTTGCCGACACCCTAAACTATAAGCACAAATGGCCCCCTCAAGCTCAACAATCACCCCTTCTAATCCCAGATGCTCTGCATTAAACAGCGCTCGTTTGTGCGCAAAATAACTGTCTTCAAGCATCCACTTAAACACATCTTCTTCGCTTTGAGTGCGCTTCACTTCAGCCCATTTTCTATATAAAGCCATACACTGCACGGCATCTTTGGATTCAAATGGACGCGTACAGTAATTGTGTTCTGTTGCAAGGAAAAGGTTCACCGCATGACGCTTTGATTTATAATCGTTGCCTTGATATCTTGCTATGGATGTACGTGAGTATATGAATTCAGATGAAGGATTCTCAAACACAAAATCATGTTCTGTGAGTTTTTTTCTATCATTTTCGCTTACATGCTCAATACGCATAGGCACACTATCTGCACCGTTCAACTGCTTGAGTAATTGAGCACATGCCTTAAATATAGTGGCACTAGAATGATTGAGAGGCGGATAAAACATGAAGTAGTCTTGATCTTTACCAGCAAAAACACATAAAGCCCCATCAATCTCTTTCCAAAGTATATGGAAAGCACTCGACCAAGAATACAAATACGTAAAGTGATACGCTGCCAAATTATTGGGATTCTGTTTTTCCAAACAGGATTCGATATGCGCTTTATCTTCCACCGTCAATAAATGCAATCCCGTTTTCTCTAAGCCAAATCGATGCGTCAACCCTTTTAACTTCGCTATAGAGGTCGCCATGGGGTGCGCTTGTGCCACAAAATCACAACTTTGGCTAATACTTTCAACCACAGCATCCTGCTCAAGGAAATCTAATAAATATGTAATATGCTTTTGGTATTGCTCTGTATTTTGATTTTCTGGCATATCACGGAAATAAGGACAGTGAATGTCTAAGACTAGTTCAATGCACTGTTTTTGCGGCTGGTAAACGACCATAAAAGGATACAGCTGACAATCCAGTGGGTGTTCCTGATATATGGCGCAGCCATTTTTATCAGGTTCGAAAAATGTGCAAGCGATGCAGCCTGTTTTCTGCACTGCAGGCATTTTAGTATCAATCAGCTCACCGACTCGATCAAAACGCCGTACTTGGTTGTCTATACGAATGGCTTCTTCAGGTAAAAAAGTGGGAGTGAAGCTCGAAGTCGGCTCCTCGAAGCGACAACATACATC
>JAJDCC010000235.1 GCA_029261015.1 Candidatus Omnitrophota bacterium
TTCGGGGAGGTATGAGTGAATCGGTTGCGATTGATGAATGGGTTAATGGATTATCCTGGGCTGTGATCATTGATGAGGTTTTTGGAGAGGAAAAAACGCGTGTTTTAGCTGTCCCGACCCATGTGCTGTCGTTAGAGAGATTGCCTACAGGCGAAACATTTAGTGAATATGCTGCGCGCTTATTTAGGGAAGATCCTGAAGGGTTTGGTAAAGCTTTAGTGGTGTTTCTTGGGCAGGGTTTTGAGGATGCCGTGCATTGGATCACGGTCGAAGAGTTGAATAGCACACCGATTAGCCCTAAAGATTTTTATAAACTGATTGATATTGCAGATCTCCATACTTTGGAGACAAAACCCCAGCCTGGCCTTTTTGATTATCGTTGGCGTATTGCAGACAGCTTCCTTAATAATCCTGACCGGGTTTTGGCCATAGCAGATCAGTTTACTGATGAAATTAAACCAGGCCAATTGATTACACCAGGGGCTGCATCACTTCGAATTTTGGCTGCTAACAATTTGCTTACCAATCCTAACGGGTACTT
Organism: Candidatus Omnitrophota bacterium; assembly: GCA_029261015.1. Classification (GTDB taxonomy): domain Bacteria; phylum Omnitrophota; class Gorgyraeia; order Aquiviventales; family Aquiviventaceae; genus JAJDCC01. Next base: position 542 of record JAJDCC010000235.1, read on the forward strand.
AGAGAGTATAGGGCAAGAAGAGACAGCACAAAGTTATCAGCAGGTTATCGAGGGTGTTTATGAAACTATCCTCCCTATGTTTGAAGTGCCTCAGGAGACATTCATCCAACAAGATCAAGATATGGATTTCATTGAGCTTATACAGTTTCAAAAAGACTACATTGAGACATTAGGTGAGCTCAATCGTGAGATTTTAAATGAAACTTATCTTGCAAGTATTGTGGCGATTGCAGAAGCTTTTGGAGTGATTTGGGCAATTGGAGGCGCAACACAAGAAGAGACGATCGCTTCCCGTAATGTGGCCCTAATAAAAGGGCGGATCATCTTGCATGATTTTGATAACGGCATCATACCTAACCTCACTACGGTATTTGATAGAAGCGCACGTAGCAGGTATTTGCGTGGATTAAAGAGTGACATCGAGCGATTGAATGCCGAATTGTTGCCACAGTTGAAGAATATTCTTCAGATTGATGAGGAAATTGCTGAAAAGGGGGATCTTTTGTTTAGTGAGGTGTTGCGTCAGTCAGTTAAGGCTGCACGCGAACGGTTGCTTTCTGGGCAAGAAAATGTATTGAGTGTGGCGTATCAAGAGCAATTTATAGAATGGTTAGATAATACAGACCCTGATGAAATTGAGCAGATAGCTGAGCCACTGCGCAGTATTTTATTTGCGTCCAGTGGTCCTGTTTTAGGCGTGAATCATACTTTCAGGTTTCCAAGTAGTATTTGGACAAAATTCAAACAATCTCTCAAAGATATCGATAATGAGTACCCAGGAACGCTTCAGCTGATCGATGAGTTTGGTTTAGCGTATGTGAATTCATTTGGAGGGATTGTTTGGTTTGATGATAAGCATGCATTTGATGATGCTTGGGCTGAAAAAGTATGGTTAGCGGCTACCGGTGCGGTTAATGCAGATCGACCAGGCAAAGCGCCGATCACAGTTGATCAGCTAAGAAAAGTGATTGAGTTTCACGAGAACACGCACGGTGATTTTTCCGTTGAAAATTCACCCCATCGACATTGGCTCAATGATTTTTATGCTGTATTTGAAAGTGAACTGACAAAAGAGCAGCAGTCAATTTTCTTTAAAGCGTTAGAACAGAGATATGGCAAGTCCCATCAACTCGAAGCACTAGCCTCTAATGGGCAAGAGAATGACTGGTTGCTGGAAGAGTTCATGACACTTTGGTATCAAGAAGCCTTATTATTTGAAGACACGGATTGGGTATTTATGCAGTTGCGTTTGGCAGACAACCGTGTGGAAGGTTTTGAGGATTTACTTAAATCTGCGCTAATAAAGACAGCAGTTGAAGCGGGGGTGCGTGGCTCTTCGCTATTCAGTAAACCGGGTGCTCCAGTCTATATGGTGCCGATTTTAGATCCAACGTGGTATAGAGGTTTTCTTGGGCATTTGGGTGAAGTGGCCAATATGGCCATGCTTGCCCAAGAGCATGCTTCTGTGTCAGATGATTCTGTTCGCTATATTATTCCTATGCCTAACCGTGCATACAGTGCGCTGCAATCCATGCCCTCCAATGCTGCTGTGAATCTCTTGTTCGGTGAAGCCATAGGCGGTCAGTATTTGCTGAAGGAAAGCGATTTAGCCGCTATGCAAAGACCCCTTGATGTGCCAGTACTATTCACTAATACAGCTAATATCAAGCGTTTGACAGGAAATCCGCCTTCTTGGTTAAGCTCAGCAACCACGATTATCGATCAGCAGGACTATACGGTAGAGCAGTCTCAGTTGTACACTCCACGCGATCAGTACGGGTTCCGTGTGGTTGAGTTGATTCCTAGTTTGGCTGGTTCTTGGATTTGGCCAGCAGGGATGTTGTCCATAGCTCAACAGGTTGAGCGAAACCCTGAAGGTGCTAAGTATGACTATCTGAACCGTTTGATCAATCGATATGCTTATCCTGCTGATGCGCAGGCGTTGGCCAAGCGTGCTTATACCTACAGTTATGTTAAGAATATGAATACGACTTATAACTATATAGCTATGATCGCTTTGATGATGCACCATCATGGGGCTTATGAACAAGGCGTTGTGTTTCAAATGATTCTTGCTGACACCTATTTTGATGAGAGTCAAAACAAAACACACGATGCTGTTTTAAGTGCAACGAGTGCGCTGAATGCAGCACTTCAAGACCAGGGAATTTCTGTAAGGGTTTTGATTCTTGATCCCGATGGCTATCAATATTATTTGAACCCAGATGCTCCTGTAAAAGTAGACCCTTCACCACAAGATATCGTTATTGTGCCGTCAGGTTATGTCCCTCAGGATGAGATTAAGGAAGCGACAATAATGACTGGGATGCAGGCAGGTCAATGGAGGTTAATGCCTTTAACGACAGGGATTGGGTCTTATTTGAATGGGCGTGTGGGGGAAGCTTTGACCGGCAACCCGGCTCTGCACGATTTATACATTCTGCATCTTGGGGATTTCACATTGAATAGCACTGAAGAAGCGAGAGAGGGTTTCTATAAGGCTATGGGAATAGCTCAAACTCCATTGGCAGAATTAATGGAGTTGCTGTATATCACACAAGTGAATTCCATGTTCAATGACGGTCACGTATCTGTAATCAATAATTATGCAGCCTTTTTAAGGAAACACCTATCCTTGTTTCAAGGAGAAAATCAGAAGCAACTCGATATAGCTGAGTATGAGCGTTTGCGTGAAGAACGTGATGTAGTGACTCAAATTTTACAAAATACAACGGATAATTTCAGCGATTCACCCATGGGATTAATGGGTTTTGGCTATAAGGTTTATCAGAACCTTTCTCAGTGGATGCCCGATCGCGCGGCTGTGTCCATGGCGGGTGGTGCTGAGCAAGTACTGTTTGCAGGGATCGCATCCATACCTTTTATCCTTTCGGTATTTGGTTTTCCAGAGATTGCTGAGGTGATTCGTCCTGCTGCATATGGCCTTAGTCTGGTTCTTTTTGGTCTCAGCCACAATAAGGTATTTACCCAAGC
>JAJDCC010000236.1 GCA_029261015.1 Candidatus Omnitrophota bacterium
ACTGGATGTCGTATACAACCACACAGCTGAAGGAGACCAGCATGGTCCTACAGTATCACTCAAAGGTTTGGACAACGCATTGTACTATCGGTTGAACCCGGATAATCTTGGCCATTATCACAACTGGAGTGGCTGCGGAAACGCATTGAACGTAGAGCATGACCGTTGCCTTGAAATGATTTTAGCGAGTTTGCGGTATTGGGCAGTAGAGATGCATGTTGATGGGTTTCGTTTCGACCTTGCCCCCACGGTCGCAAGAGAAGGTGGGCAGTTTACACAACAAGCGCGTCTTTTTGAAGCCGTCCAAAAAGACCCTATGCTGAACACACTCAAATTCATTGCTGAACCCTGGGATTTAGGTCCTGATGGGTTTCGTCAAGGGCAGTTTCCTGTGGGGTGGCATGAATGGAACACTCATTTTAAACAAGCCGTCCGTCAATTCTGGCAAGGAAAACCGCAAAGCCGTGCTCATTGGGCCAAGCGTTTATGCGGCAGTGATGATTTATTTGAACACCGTGGCCCCATCGCGAGTATTCATTATTTGTCCAGTCATGATGGTTTTACGTTACAGGATTTGGTAAGCTACAAAGACAAACATAATCAGGCCAATGGAGAGAACAACCAAGACGGCGAAGCACATAATTCCAGTTGGAATTGCGGCGAAGAAGGGGTTTCTCAGAATCCTAAAATCAATGCATTGCGCGAGCGGGCTGTGCGCAATTTGCTGACCTCGCTTTTTTTGGCCAATGGTGTGCCGATGCTCTCACAAGGCGATGAAGTTGGACGCACTCAGCAAGGCAACAATAATGCCTACTGCCAAGATAACGAAGTCAGTTGGATGCATTGGAACTGGAGCGATTCTCAGAAACAACGCAAGCAATTTGTGAGTGGATTAATCCAAAACATTAAAACCTCAAAATTCCCCAAACAGCATCAATTTTTTGATGGGAAGCCCGACGGAAGGACAGGCGCTAAAGATCTCCTTTGGATGCGTCCCGATGGGACGGAACTAAGGACACAAGACTGGAATAAAGAAAAACGCAATGTACTGAATTACAAAATCAATGTGGATCATGACCCAGCTCATTCTTATTGGATCTGCATGAACGCGAGATCTGAGATGCTGGAGTTGCAGGTTCCAGATCATATCGGTAACGGGAAGTGGCAACTTGTATGGAATACCGCACAATACGAACAAAAGAGCGAGACGATCGTAGGCCCTACATTTCAATGCCCAGAATATGCAATCACTGTCTGTCAATGGAGGCTTAATGAGCACGAGTAAGAGCTCAAGTGGATCATCCACTAAAACGCACCCTAAACTCTCTTTGGAGTGGTCTCGAGTATTAATTGAACAAGTCTCGCCTGCAATGGATGCGGGAGATTTTCCTGTAAAAAGGACTGTCGGTGAAAGTGTTCATGTAAAAGCGCGCATTTTTTGTGACGGTCATGACAAGATCACCGCTGAGGTGCTCTTTAAGCGGAAAAAACAAAAAGCTTGGGTGACATTGCTCTTACAGCCTATAGGAAACGATTGGTGGCAAACTCAGTTCATCATTGAAGCGTTGGAAGACTATGAGTTTTGCGTTAGAGCCTGGATAGATCCTTTTGAAACATGGCGTGAAGAATTACTTAAAAAGTGGAACGCACAAGTATCTGATATTGAGAGCTGTTTTCTTGAAGGGGCCGCTTTATTAGAAGGGGTTTGTCCCAGCATCCCTAATGCTCAAAAAGCATGGTTTACTGATATCATTCAACAGCTAAAATCTGCAAAGAATCCCAAGGAAACAGTACTTGCTGTCTCTGATCCTCAGCTTCAAGTGGTCATGTTGAATCATGCGCCCCAAGAAAGTGTTGCCGAATCTTTGGTTTATGCCATCAATGTGGACCGACCTAAAGCGCGTTTTAGCTCTTGGTATGAATTTTTCCCACGCTCCACAGGCGAAAAGGGTGCCCATGGCAATTTTAAAACAGCCACCAAAGCATTAGATCGCATTGCAGCAATGGGCTTCGATGTCATTTATTTGCCCCCCATCCACCCCATTGGTCTTGCTTACCGTAAAGGCCCCAACAACACACTCAAAGCCAATGCAAGCGATCCAGGCAGTCCTTGGGCTATTGGCAGCAAGGAAGGGGGACACAAAGCGGTTCATCCAGAGTTGGGTTCTATCGCCGACTTTAAAGCTTTTGTGAAGCAAGCAAATAAAAAGGGCTTGGAAGTGGCGCTGGATATTGCTTTCCAATGCTCACCCGACCATCCGTATGTCAAAGATCATCCTGAGTGGTTTCGTCATCGCCCAGATGGCACAATCAAATATGCTGAAAACCCACCCAAAAAATACCAGGATATTTATCCCTTTGATTTTGAGTGTGAAGCCTGGCCTGCTTTGTGGCAAGAGCTTAAAAGTGTTGTGGAGTTCTGGATAGAGCAGGGTGTCTTTATCTTCAGAGTCGACAATCCACACACGAAACCCTTGGCTTTTTGGGAATGGCTGATCGCAGAGATTCGACAAAACCATCCAGAAACTCTTTTCTTAGCTGAAGCATTCACGCGGCCTGCAATCATGAAGTATTTGGCCAAAATAGGATTCTCTCAATCCTACAGTTATTTCACTTGGCGCAATACCAAGCGAGAGCTGAGTGAGTTTGTGACAGAACTCACCCAAACAGATTTGATCGATTGCATGCGTCCTAATTTCTTTGCCAACACACCGGATATATTGCACGAGTTTTTACAAAGTGGAGGAAGGCCCTCATTTGAGATCAGGCTTATCTTGGCTGCAACTTTAGGTGCGAACTACGGGATTTATGGCCCACCGTTTGAATTGTGCATTGGAGATGCTATGCCAGCTTCAGAGGAGTATAGAGATTCAGAAAAATATCAAGTAAGAACATGGGATCTTGCTTCTGAGCAAAGCATTGAGCCTTTAGTCACACGCATCAATACAATCCGTAAAAACAACCCTGCGTTACAGTATGATCGCTATGTAGAGTTTTTAGAAACGGACAATGCTCAAATTTTGGCTTACACCAAGAGTGACCCAGCTTCTGAAAATATCATCTTAACCATCGTCAATTTAGATCCCTTCACAGCACAAGCTGGCTGGGTTCAATTTAAAGGGGCCGATTGGGGAGAAGCCAGCTATCAGGTTCATGATCTTTTAAGCGATGCAAGATACCTTTGGCAGGGAAAACGCAACTATGTGAGTTTAGATCCCTCGATCTGCCCTGCGCATGTTTTTAAACTCCGCAAACGCATAAAGAATGAGAAAGATTTTGAGTATTATCAATGACACAAGACACGTCTCTTTGGTTTAAAGATGCCATTTTTTATGAAGTCTACCTGCGCGGTTTCGCCGATTCAAATGGTGATGGCGTCGGTGATTTTGTAGGTTTGACCCAAAAACTCGATTATTTAGAATGGTTGGGCATTACCTGTATCTGGCTATTGCCGTATTATCAGTCTCCGCTTAAAGATGGAGGGTATGATATCTCGGACTTTAATAGCCTATTGCCAGAATATGGCCAGATGGAGGACTTTAAAGAATTCATCAGACAGGCGCATGCCAGAAATAT
>JAJDCC010000237.1 GCA_029261015.1 Candidatus Omnitrophota bacterium
CGGTTGACAAGGACAGTCTGCAGATGGCGCTTTATGCGGCGGTCTGGCAGAAGAATTTTACGGAGACCGTTGAGAAGACCGGTTATTATTCCTTGAAGGAAGGGCGGGTGACCTGGTACCCGAAAAAAATCAGCATGGAAAAATTGGGATAATATTGAAGGGATTGATGGAATAGAAGGGTACAACATTGTTCAGGATCTTTTTGATGAACATTGGTTACGCGTGGCTATTTGGGGTACATTGCTACCTCCTGATTTTGTTTATCGATCACTGATAGACCGTCCCTATGATGCCTTGTCACAATGGGACAAACTTTTGCTTGAAGGCAATAAGATTGTGATGATTGGTGCGGCTGATGCGCATGAGTACCGTTTTGCGGGCATTGTCATTGCACCTTATGAGATGCTTTTTAAATTTGTACGCACACACGTCTTACTTCCACTATCTACGTTGCCCAACAGAGATGCCATACTCCAGGCGCTACGAACGTCTAAAGCTTACTTTGCGATGGATATGTTGATGAACAGTCGTGGTTTTTCGTTTTGGGTAGAGAATAATGGTGTTTTTCAAGGTACCATAGGGGACAGCCTCAATTGGGAAATAGGGCAGGAACTTCATGTGAAGTTACCTACAGCCGCGGACATACGCCTAATCCATAATGGAATTGCATCAGTCAAATCAAATCAAGTCAGCCATATGGCACATCAGCTAGACCAAAAAGGAATTTACCGCGTTGAAGTTTTTCTCAACGGTTTGTTATGGATTGCTTCTAACCCCATTTACGTGGAATAAACACAAAGCCTGACAATGTCATTATCTAAAACAGTTAAATTGCTTGAGTCTCAAGGGTACCTACTCCGTGTTCAGCATGAAGTAGATCCTAATGGTGAAATTTCAGAGATTCAGCGCCGAGCCTATGCAAAGAAATTTCCAGCGCTATTATTTGAAAACGTAAAAGGGACCCCGTTTCCTGTTTTGAGCAATTTGTTTGGGTCTATGGACCAAACAAAAGCTATTTTTGGAAGGGCTCTTAGCCGTGTCGAAGACGCTATTGCATTGAAAGCAAATCCAGCAGACACGTTTCAAAAACTACTCAAAAAACCGCAACACTACTTTCATCTACCCTGGACAGGAATAGCCTCTTCTCCCAAGAGAATACCTAAAAACAAAGCTCCGGTATGTCAAAACGAAACAAGTATTGATCAACTGCCGCAGATCATACATTGGCCTGAAGACGGTGGAGCCTATATCACCTTGCCACAAGTCCTCACCCAGCACCCCAATAAACCAGGCATACGACATACCAACATAGGGATGTACCGTGTACAAATCTCAGGGGGCCAATACGAACAAGGACAGGAATTGGGTTTACATTACCAAATTCATCGAGGGATAGGCATTCACCATCAAGCAGCCCTACAAATGGGGAAGCCCCTCAAGGTGTCTATTTATGTAGGCGGACATCCAGCGCACAGTGTTGCAGCCGTTATGCCGCTACCGGAAGGCTTATCAGAACTGTTAATGGCTGGCATGCTCGCACAAGAAAGGTTTCGCTATGTCGAAGAGGATGGCTACATTCTTTCAGCAGATGCCGATTTTTGTATAACAGGAGAGATACTCGTGGATCAACTCAAGCCAGAAGGCCCCTTTGGTGATCATTTGGGTTATTACAGTTTAGCGCATGATTTTCCTGTGATGCGTGTTGAGAAAGTGTACCACCGTAACGGAGCTATTTGGCCATTCACTGTAGTTGGCAGACCTCCGCAAGAGGATACTACTTTTGGAAAACTCATCCATCAAATCACACAAAGCATGGTGCCTGTTTCTTTGCCTGGAGTAAAAAATCTGCATGCGGTAGATGCGGCTGGAGTTCATCCATTACTCCTAGCCATTGGCAGTGAGCGCTACACCCCCTATCTTAAACAACAGCCGCAAGAAATTTTAACGCAAGCCAATGCAATATTAGGTTTCAATCAATGCTCATTGGCTAAGTATTTGTGGATTGCTGCGACAGAAGATGATGCATCGTTAGATATTTACGATGTTCCCAATTTTTTCAAACACATGCTAGAGCGTGTCGACTTAACACGGGACCTTCATTTTCAAACCTGTACAACGATGGATACTTTGGATTACTCAGGGACAGCCCTCAATCAAGGATCCAAATTAGTCATTGCCGCTGCAGGGACACCCATAAGGCGACTGGCAACTGAAATACCACAAGGTTTTTCTGTCCCAACAGATTTTGGAGAACCACTCCTGGTGATGCCAGGAGTCCTTGCTTTAAAAGCCCCGAAGTACAAAGATTCAGCTCAAGCCCAAACTGAAATGAACACATTGAGTGATGCGTTGTCAAAACAGGAAAACCAAGGCATTGTTTGGATAGTCAGTGTTGATGACAGTCAGTTTTGCGCGGAAGATTTTGCCAACTTTTTATGGGTATGCTTTACGCGTTCAAATCCTGCTAATGACACTTATGGGGTTAAGAGTTTTACGCACAACAAACACTGGGGATGTGAAGGACCACTGATCACAGACGCGCGTATCAAACCACATCATGCGCCTGTACTGGAAGTCGATGAGGTCATCACAAAAAGAGTAGATGCGATATGTCAAAATGAAGCTGCCCTTAGGAATCTACTTTAGGCAGCACCTGACACACACGACAAATATGGGTACTGCGTTGACTCACAAAAATCCGCTCGATAAGCTGCTCACAACGAGGGCAGGGTAGGCCTGTTCGACGAAAAACCTTCAGATGACTTTGATGTGTTCCACGCCTTCCCGCTACACTAAAATAATTCGGGTTTTTATCGCCCAACGAACTCCCAAAATGGGCAATGCCTTGCTCTAATACATGGACAATCGCTGCATGCAAACGGTTGATATCCGTGTCCATCAATGCGTGTGCATTCAAACTAGGGTGCAATTGAGCCAACCAAAGAGCTTCATCCACATAAATATTGCCAAGCCCTGCAAGAAAACTTTGATTCAATAACAAGGCTTTCAACATTCCTTTGTGCGCTTTAATGCGATCACGAAATAAGTCCACTGTAAAATCTACTGATAAGGGCTCTGGTCCTAATTTTGCAGCAATTTTTTCAGGGTTGTCCAATAAAGACCAACGCCCAAACTTGCGGGTATCCATATAGCGCAATTGACGCCCATCATCAAAATCCAAAAGGATATGCTCATGATTGGTACGTTCGCTTTGAGGATCACTCCATAGTAATTTGCCTGTCATTCTTAAATGAATCCACAAAGACAGGTCTTTGTCTAAAAACCATATCAAGTATTTGGCACGTCGTCCGACATTCATAATGGACTGACCGGTGAGTTGTGCTTTAAAGCGTTTCAGTTCAGGGAACGCCACAGTCCTAGGCCAAAACACCCGCACCTGTCGGATTTTCAACCCCACTAAACCTTGTTCAACAAGGTCTCTGGCAATCGTTTCCACTTCTGGTAGCTCTGGCATGCCTCATTTTACCGTGAACACCTCTGTTGACAAGCCCAAGCATCTCCCTCATGATTGTTTTTTATGGCGCAGAAAAGCTCTAGGAGTGGATATGCAACTATTGGTGAGTGGCTACAAGGGGTTGGTTGGGACAGCCCTGAATATGGCCTTAGCGCACACAGAACATTCTTGTAAAAATCTAGTACGCAGACCAGCCCAAAATACGAATGAAGTCTCGTGGTCAGTCATCAACCAAACAATTGAGTCCGAAAAACTCGAAGGGGTTGATGCCGTAGTGCATTTGGCCGGAGAAAATATTGTGGGCAGATGGACTCAGGACAAAAAGAAACGTATCCGTGACAGTCGTGTCCAAGGAACCCGCTTCTTAAGTGAATCTTTAGCGAATATGAAGGATAAACCCAAAGTACTTGTGTGTGCCTCAGCCATTGGATACTACGGAGATCGCGGAGACACGCAGTGTGTTGAGAGCACTCCAGCTGGAACAGATTTTCTTTCTGAGGTTTGCCAAGAATGGGAAGATGCAACAAGTGCAGCGAGTCAAGCAGGGATACGCGTAGTCAATTTAAGGATTGGCGTTGTCCTGTCAGCTAAGGGTGGCGCGTTACAAAAAATGCTACCACCATTTAAATTAGGACTCGGAGGTCCTTTAGGCAATGGAGAAATGTATTGGAGTTGGGTTTCTATAGACGATGTTGCAGGGGCTATTCTTCATTGCATCAAAACCCCGTCGTTATCAGGACCTGTCAACGCTACAGCACCTGAGCCTCAAAAAAATAAGGTATTTACCCAAGTCCTTGCCAAAACTTTAAAACGCCCAGCCATTTTTCCAGTGCCACAATTTGCAGCCCGATTGCTGATGGGCGAAATGGCGGATGCTTTGTTGTTTGCCTCCACGCGTGTGATACCCCAAAAATTGCTGGATTCAGGGTATGTTTTTAAGCACCCTCAACTCCATGATGCCATGCAAGAGCACTTAATTTAGTGCCCAAATAAGCCTAAAGCAGCCCACAGACTGATGCCTTGGTTCGGCCATATAGTAGAGCATTGCCGTATCGCTTTGAAGACATTCAACTTAAGGGGCTTACCCCAAAAAAGGCCATTAAAGTGCAAATAGGGTCAAATATCGCATACCGTTTCACCCCCTCACCCGTGGTATAATCGGCCGTATAATTTCGTGTCTGTAAGATATTTAGAGAGGAACTTACTTAATGGCATCAGCCGCGACAACTAAAAACGTCTACAATTTCAATGCCGGACCTGGCATGCTCCCTCAGCCAGTGATGAAACAAGCCCAAGAAGAATTTTGCAACTACCAAGGCACTGGTATGTCCATCATGGAAATGAGCCATCGTGGTCCAATCTATTCAGAAGTACACAATGGCGCAATCGAGAACATCAAAAAACTCTTAGCGGTTCCTGATAATTACGAAGTCTTGTTGTTGCAGGGAGGCGCTCAAGGTCAGTTTGCCATGATTCCCATGAATTTTCTCACCCCCGAGACAACCGCAGACTACATCCAAACGGGAACATGGGGTAAGAAAGCCGCGAATGAAGCACAGGTTGTGGGGAATGTGAATATCGTTGCAGATACCATCAAAGATAGACCCGCAAGGTTACCCAATGCAGACGAGTTGAATTGGTCTAAAGATGCTGCGTATGTTCACATGACTTCCAATGAAACCATTTCTGGAATTCAGTGGCACACTTTTCCCAAAACTCAAGCACCCCTGATAGCAGACATGACCTCTGATATTTTATCAAGACCCATTGCCATCGATACCTTTGGTGCTGTGTATGCCAGTGCGCAAAAAAACCTAGGTGCTGCTGGAGTGACTGTTGTCATTATGAATAAAGATTTTATGGCATCAGGTAACAAGAATTTGCCCGCAATGTTTCGTTATTCCGAGCATGCAGAACAAGGTTCACGTTACAATACGCCTCCAACCTATCCCATTTACTTGCTTTATTTAGTGACTCAATGGGCACTGGAACAGGGAGGTGTTGCTGCAATAGAAAAGCACAATCACACCAAGGCACAAGTCATCTATGATGCTTTGGATGCCTCCGATTTCTACAAACCTACAGCAGCAAAGAAAGACCGCTCATGGATGAATGTCACCTTTAGATTAGAATCCGAAGAACTTGAGAATCAGTTTTTGAAGGAAGCTGAAAACCAAGGAATGGTAGCACTTAAGGGGCATAGATCTGTAGGTGGTATTCGTGCGTCTATTTACAACGCCTTTCCTATTGAAGGAGCACAAGCTTTAGCTGCATTCATGAAAGACTTTGCTGCAAAGCATTAAGAATGAACCTTTGGGTTCGCTTGTTTAAACTTTATTGTCTGTGGCGATTCAAACAGCCTTTAGCGGTAATGGAATCGTCACAGATGTTTTTTCAAGTAACGCCTCCTGATTTAGATGTGTATGGCCATATGAATAACAGCCGCTATTTAGCGCTTATGGACCTGGGCCGTATGGACTTGCTCTTGCGCACAGGAATCAATGCTCATCTCAAGCGAATGCGCTGGAACCCCTTAGTCGCCTCCGTCATGATCCGTTATCGCAGGTCTTTGGAGCTTGGTCAAAAATTCACACTCAAAACGCGTATTATGGGTTGGGATCACCAGTGGATATATCTTGAACAAGCTTTCTATCGTCAACAAGAACTCGTGGGTAAGGCTTTGGTTAAAGGCCTTTTTTTTGGCCCTTCGGGCAGAATAGAAACCTATGAGGCTTTGAAGGAATTTGGTCACACGCATACTAGTCCTCCTATTCCAGATTACATCCAGCAATGGGATAATGCCGAGACTTCGTTTGCTAAGGAGGTTTTAAGTCAGCAATGATTTTAGTCACTGGAGCTTCAGGCTATGTCGGTGGTCGATTAGTGCGTATACTTGAAGCACAAAACCTCCCTATTCGATGCCTCGCACGTAAACCTGCTTTTCTAAAACCGCATGTAAAAGACTCAGTAGAAATTGTGCAGGGAGATGTCCTAAACTATGAGTCTCTGATACATGCCTTAAAAGGCGTTCATTCGGCTTACTATTTGGTCCATTCCATGGGAAGCAAGCAGTCCTTTCAGGAGCAAGACAAGCAGGGAGCTTTGAATTTTGCACGAGCTGCAAAAACATGCGGTGTTCAAAGAATCATCTATTTAGGAGGCCTTGGCCAGGAAAAACAAGACCTCTCCGCACACCTCAAAAGCCGCCAAGATGTCGGACGGTGGTTAAGTCAATCCGGTGTTCCTGTGATTGAGTTCCGTGCCTCAATTATTCTAGGTGCAGGGAGTTTGTCTTTTGAGCTCATTCGCAATTTAGTCAATCGACTTCCTATCATGATTACGCCTAAGTGGGTATCCATGCAAGCACAACCCATTGCCATTGACAATGTCTTGGATTATCTTGTTCAAGCACTCAACATTCCTCTAGCCGGGAATCATGCGATTTATGAAATTGGTGGCCCTGAAAAGCTTTCATACAAAAACTTGATGCAACTCTATGCAGATAAAAGCAACTTAAAACGCATTATGGTCCCTGTCCCTTTTTTAACCCCATGGCTTTCGAGTTTATGGTTAGGGCTCATTACCCCTGTATATGCCCGTATCGGCCGTAAACTTGTCGAAAGCATTCGCCATTCTACTGTGGTCACAACACCTCTACCTGAGGGACTTTTTGATGTCAAAAGCATGACTGCAGCAGAAGCCATCACCAAAGCCATTCATGAGTCCCCAACAAAACACACAAGTCACTGGGCCAATTCGCTTTCTTCTGCTGGTAAGTCAGCCGAGGTGACAACAAGTTCTTTGAGCCGTCGATACACCGATAAGCGGACCTGCATTGTTCGTCATCCTATCGATCAAGCTTTTCGGCCTATAGAAGCCATTGGAGGGAGTCAAGGTTGGTACTCAATGACTCCTTTGTGGAAAATTCGGGGAGCAATAGACTTATTATTGGGTGGAGTAGGGATGCGGAGGGGGCGAAAAGATCCTCAACATTTAGCCGTAGGGGACTACGTTGATTTTTGGCGTGTAGAGTCCATACAACGACCTAGTTATTTACACCTTATTGCTGAAATGCGGTTACCCGGTAAAGCTCGGCTTGAGTTTACGCTTGAAGATCAAGGATCCCATCAAACCTTAATTCGGCAAGTCGCCACCTTTGAAACATCGAGCATATGGGGTAGGATTTACTGGTCCCTGACAAGTCCTTTTCATTACTTTATTTTTACAGGAATGCTCAAAGGTATTATTCAGCGTGTCAAATCAACATGAGGTCAAAATGAAAGCCATAATCTTAATTGTTCACGGTATGCCTCCAAAAGATTTTCCTCAAAAGGAAAAACTGGAATTTTTTCGGTTACACTCACTTGTTGAAAATCAAAAAGAGGTGAGTGAAGCACAACTACGCCGCCATGATGAACTCAACGCTAAGATGCGCCAATGGCCACGCACAGAAACCAACGATCCATTCGAAACAGCCTCTTATGCCATAGCAGAATCCTTAAAAGCAAAAACACATCTCCCCGTATATGTGGGGTTCAATGAATTTTGTGCTCCTGATGTGTATGCCGCGATCGATCAAGCTATCGCTGAAGGTCATGATGACCTCACGTTACTGACGCCAATGCTTACCCGTGGTGGGAGTCATGCCGAAGAAGAAATTCCAGAACTTATAGAAGAAGCCAAGCAGCGGCATCCCAAAGCCCAATTCACTTACGCCTGGCCATTTGAAACAGCACACATCGCTGACTTTTTGACGGATCATTTGTTAGGCTTCATTAAACAAACCCATTGAGGAGCACACCATGAAATTACAAGAGTTGACTATAGGCATGGCCATCATTCACCAAGAACATGGAAGGGGAATTGTGCAGGCATTAAACACACAAACAGCCCAAATCCAATTCACATCAGGATTACGCACTTTAGATCCTGAGACCGCCAATATCATTCCAGAAGACACGACGGCTGTACCCAAAGCGCCCTCCGCTGCAAATTTACGCGAAACGCTACTTGAGGCCCTCCAGATTTTTGAATCAGAAAAAGAAAATGCTCTTGTGGAAGAGTTAGGCAATCGTTGGCAGGGAGGTCAATTGTTGATGCAGCCTGCAGATGCCAATCAACAAGCTAAAGAACTGCCCATCGAACGCTTCTTTCATAAAATTGTGATGGTCCGAAACAACATCCGCCTGATTGAACAAAAGATTAACAGCTCCGCACTCACTGACGCTGAAAAAGTGGATCTACAGCAATACATCACGCGCATTTATGGATCGTTGACCTCATTCAACATCCTGTTCCAATCCAAATCAGGTCATTTTGTAGGCAGCAAAGGGAATTCATAAGAATCGCATTAAAGGGTTGGCATAAAGGCACTTATAATACTATAATGTTGCATAATCTTTTTGCATCGTCACCAAATCCCCGGAGGTGGTAATGAATTTTTGGAGGGACCGCAAGACATTTTGGTTAACCAGTGTCTCTTTCATCGCGATCCTTTTAGGCCTATATGGATGGTCTGAGCGTTCTTGGAGAGAAACCGTTGAATCAGCCCTGAGAAATACCCTTGAATTACAAGATCACACTATCACCGCTTTGTTTTCTGAACAGCAACGAGCTGAAGATCTCAATCAAATGCTACTCCGTAAGACAGGTGAAGTGAAGAGACTCGCAAGACGTGTACAGGAAGACGCTGAGGCTATCCTCTCCTTAAAAGAAGAGAATGCCGCTCAAGGCGACCAGATTGCAAAACTGCAGACAGAACTTGTCCTAGCTGCTGATTCTTACAACGGCGGTTTTGAAAGGTCTGATGCAGCACGCGAGTTAGAACGTATTTCTATAGCTCTGAATGAAGATCCCACCGATATGGCTCGCATCGTACAAATTCATCCAGAATGGGAGTTTGTGGTGCTGAATATGGGCTGGGACGAAGTGGTTATTGGTGATGTGCTAGGCGTGTACCGTGATAAGGAACTCGTTGCAGAGGTCCAAGTAGAACGTGTCCAGGAAAAAGCGGCTGCAGCACGTGTTCTGCCTAAATATGATTCCATGAGCATAGCTCTGAACGACGAGGTGTTCATTAGATGAGGAGGGCAAAGATGAAGGATTCAGTAAAAGTTTTGCTAGGTCTCTCAGCATTGCTACTCACACTAAGCTGGTCTGGAATGGCGCAGGCAAAAGAACCGGTAGATGTTCAAAGCCGCTTAATGCGACTTAGGGTCATGGACACTGCATTAGAGCATATGGATGGGCAAACTGCACAACCTACAAGTGCAACAACACCGATAATTATCAGTAACCCTGTACCGGTTATCAAACCGGTCTACACAGCAAGTGCATCAACGAGTGCTCCTGCAGGGGTACCAGGTTGGGCCTATCTTGGGCTACTTGGTCTAATAGGAAGCATTGGCGCATTATTTGCTTTCTATCGATTCCAAGAACAGCGTGGCGCAAGTAAATTAGCTGAGGCCATTCAAGCTCAGGGAATTGCGGGCACCGCAAACATGCCCAAAGACTGGGCAGGCATTCAAAAACTGATACTCTCCATGGAGCAAGAGTACAGTGAGACATGTGAGCGCAACTATGCTCTTGAGCTTAAAGTTTCCCACCAAAAAGATATCATCGGTAAAAGTACGC
>JAJDCC010000238.1 GCA_029261015.1 Candidatus Omnitrophota bacterium
GGATGAAATTCAAGCCAAGTTACAGATTCCTGAGGGGGTTGATGTCACCTTTGAAGAAGTGCGTACAGGCCCGCCTGTAGGTAAGCCTGTTGATGTGAAAATCCGGGGTAAGGAGTTTGCTGTGCTTGAGCAGATTGCCGAGGAGTATAAAGCATTTTTGGCAACGCTCGAAGGCGTTAAAGATATCCGGGATGATTATGAGGCAGGAAAACCGGAGTTTCAGGTCAAGGTTAATGAGCAAGCCGCACGACGTGCGCAAGTCGGAATTGCCGATGTAGGACGTACGGTGCGTTATGCCTTTGCAGGAGGGCGAGCCACTTCGGTAAAAACCACTGAAGAAGAAGTGCATGTTCTGGTGAGGCTACCTGAGGAAGCGCGTGAAGACATCAGCACGATGGATGCTTTGGTGGTTGAAAATGCGCAGGGTGATTTAGTTCCGCTAAGGCGTATAGCGACGTTTGAGCGTCAACCAGGCATTTCTTTCATCAAGCACATTGATTTTCAGCGAGCAGTTTCGGTGAGCGCAAGGATTGATGAAAACCTCACGACTTCTGTCAAAGTGAATCGAGAGTTGCAGAAGCACTTTGAAGGCATTTCAAAAAAATATCCAGGGTATACCGTCAGGTATTCGGGTGAAGATGAAGACACCCGGGAATCCATGGTGGGATTGTTTATGGCCTTTGGCATTGCCGCATTGGCGATTTATTCAATCTTAGCCATTGCACTCAATTCGCTTGTCCATCCGGTGACAGTGATGGTGGCCATTCCGTTTGGATTGATTGGGGTGATCTTGGCTTTCTTTTTTCACGGAATCGAATTGAGTTTTATGGCTATGCTGGGAGTGGTCGGGTTGAGTGGAGTGGTGGTCAATGATTCGATCGTCTTGGTTGATTTTATCGCGCGCTATAGCAAAGAACATCCAAACAGTCGATTAGAAGGGATAGTGGAGGCTGCCAAGCACCGTTTTCGTCCTGTGATTCTTACTACAGTGACCACGGCTGTTGGGTTAGCGCCGGTTGCATACGGTATTGGTGGGTTAGACCCATTCTTAATGCCAGCGGCAATGGCGTTAACTTGGGGACTAATTTTTGCCACGGTGCTGACTTTAGTTTTTATCCCGTGTTTGTATGCGATTGAGTTGGATATCAAAAACTTTTTGGTGACTATGCGCCAGCGGTTTCACTCAGCATAACACTAGACAACTGTTTTTGATCGGCGAGACGAGTTGCTACTAAATGGTCCCGCGCTTTAAGAAATATTGTGATCACTTCCTAAAAGGCTTAGAATAACTATTCTTATGGGGGCAGAAATCAAGCAACTTCTTAAATGGGCTGAGCAGCAAGTGAATCAATGCCGACCGCTTGCCCTTCGTTATTTCAAATCCAGCCGTTTGCGCGTACAGCGTAAAGCAGACGGATCTCCCGTGACTCAAGCCGATCAAGCCATTGAAGAAAAACTCCGTAAGGCCCTCAAAAAAGACTTTCCTGGTGATTGCATTGTGGGTGAAGAATATGGCACCGAGGGCAACTCAACAGAGACATATTGGACGGTTGATCCAATTGATGGCACACGTGCTTTTAGTGCAGGCTTGCCAAGTTGGGGCATACTTTTAGGTCGTGTTGAGCGCGGAAAAGCGGTATTGGGTGTGTGTGATTTTCCGGCGATCGGTGTTCGTTTGGTAGCCGCAGGCGCAGAAGCTTTTGAGCGACAGGGGACTAAACGCATCAATTTACCCAAAGCACAGGTGGCACGGCAGCTCAAGGATGCGGTTGTTTTCCATGGCGGGGCCACGTGGTGGAATGAGTCGCCTTATGCGAAGGGGTTTTCTGAGCTGATCAAAGAGTGTTATCTGGAGCGAGCTTATGGGGACTGTTATGCTTATTTGTGGTTATTTCGC
This sequence comes from Candidatus Omnitrophota bacterium, assembly GCA_029261015.1. GTDB lineage: Bacteria > Omnitrophota > Gorgyraeia > Aquiviventales > Aquiviventaceae > JAJDCC01. The sequence goes on from JAJDCC010000238.1 coordinate 1,898, forward strand.
AATCAGGCAGACGTCGTTCTTGAGTATGGAGTCAAACCTTGGGACATGGTTCCCTTGGCGGCAGTGGCAAAAGCAACGGGGCGCGTTGTGCGGGACTGTCACAACAAGAATACTTTAGCAGGACCGGAGATGGTCACAACAACTCCGGGATTAGCGGCCAAGGTGTGCCGCAGACTTTCTGGCGACTGAATGGACATGGGGGAGAATTCATGCCGCAAATTGAGGATAGGCCGGTGACTCAGATGAAGTCACAAGCAGCTTCGGCTGTGCAGGGAACTCGTCAATTAGATTTTCCGAAAGGGTTTCTGTGGGGAGCGGCAACCTCTTCCCATCAAGTCGAAGGTGACAATATTTACAATGACTGGTGGGCTTGGGAGCAGGCAGGTCATGTGAATTTTTCCTCAGGTAAAGCGTGTGACCAATACAATCGGTATGAACAAGATTTTGATTTAGCGGTGAGCATGGGACATAAAGCTCACCGTTTTTCTATTGAATGGAGCCGCATTGAACCCCGTCAGGGCGAGTGGAACGAAGAAGCCATTCAGCATTATGTGGACGTTGTGGAGGCTTTACGTGCCCGTAATTTGGAACCGATTGTTTCGCTGCACCATTTTACGAACCCGCAATGGTTTACGGCTCAGGGTGGATGGATCAAGTCTAGCTCAGTCGATTTATTTGCCAAGTATGTGCGTAAAATAGTTGAAGCGATTGGGCCGCGTGTGCGATTTTGGCTGACCATCAATGAGCCCATGGTCTATGTGCAAACGCATTTTGTAGACGGTGGAGGGCCTCCAGGCAAGCAGTCATTACCCGATGCACTTAAAGTGATTGAGCATTTGATTCGCGCGCATGCTGCGGCTTATGCCATAGTGCATGAAGTGATTCCTGCTGAAGTCAAACCCATGGTGAGCGCTGCTAAAAACATTCCTGTATTTGAAGCGTGCCGCAAATGGTCGCCGCTAGATAGAGGGGTATCCTGGTTAACCGACCGTATATTTAATTCTTCGTTTCTGGAAGCGATTACCGAAGGTGTGTGGTGGGTTCCGGGTTTGCCTAAGGTGCGTATGCCAGAAGCTTCCAACACGATTGATTACTTGGGGCTTAATTTTTATAGTCGGCATTTCATTGAGTGTCGCTGGCCGTTTAAAGTATGGATTGGCCATAACTGCGATTTAGTGAGTCATGGACATCATGTGACTGAAAAATCAGGTATGGGTTGGGATGTCTCTCCCAAGGCGTTCTACCAAACCATCATGCGGGCTTCTAAATTAAAGGTGCCTATTTTGGTTACGGAAAATGGCACTTATATGGAAGATGATTCACGGCGGTGGAGTTTTATTTCCCGACATTTAGAGGCCGTGTGGCAAGCACAGCAAGAGGGTGCGGATATGATTGGTTTTTGTTATTGGTCCCTATTAGACAATTATGAGTGGATTCACGGATTTAAGCCGCGCTTTGGTATTGTTGAGGTGGATTATAAAACCCAAGAAAGACGCATCAAAGACAGTGGGCATCGTTACGCGCAAGTGTGCAAGACCAATCAATTGATTATATGACGCAAGCTGTAGTGTTTGGTGCCACAGGCCATATTGGTTCGCATATTGTGCGGGCGCTTTTAGAGGCGGGGCATCAGGTGCGGTGTGTTTATCGTAATCCCCAATACCTTTATTTGCTTAAAGACCTTCCTGTTGAAACGGTTCAATGTGATCTCAATTCGCTAGAAGGTGTGGACTCGGTTTTGCAAGGATGTGATTGGGTGTTTCAGGCAGCAGGTTTTTATCCTGATTTCCGTGCAGACCGTGAAACATCAATTCAACAAGGCGTGCAAAGTATCCGTCAATTTTTGCAGGCGGTTCAGCAAGCCAATCCCAAACGGGTTGTTTTTACCAGCAGTGCTTCGACTTTGCCACGTATCTCAGAGCGACAAGCCACAGAAGAGGATTTCATGTCATGGCCTCCTCCCAAAGACCATCCTGTATATGCTTCAGTGAAATTGGCTATGGAGTACGAAGCCTTGGAGTTTTTTAAAAAAGGCTTACCGCTTGTGATCACCAATCCTAGTGTGTGCATTGGTGAATATGATGCGCATTCTTTTTCAGGACAAGCAGTCCTTGCTTTTGCCCAACAAAAATTACCTGCAGTGACGCAACAGTGTTTCAATGTTGTTTATACGGGGGATGTCGGCGCAGGGCATGTGCTTGCAGCAGAAAAAGGGC
>JAJDCC010000239.1 GCA_029261015.1 Candidatus Omnitrophota bacterium
ATCCAATCCAGTGGAGGTGCTCAAGCAGCGTCTATTGCCGAATTGACAGAAGGCATTTTAGTAGACCAATTCAATAGTGCTGTTAATGATGCTACTGAGGATATATTGAGCGCGGGGTCTAAGTTGCGATTTAATGCACAACCTATGCGCTTGATGACAGAACAACCGGCCGTGTTTATGGCGCTTATCAATTACCAGATTGAGATTGGCAATTTAGCACGGGCTCATGCATTGATATTATTGCGTCAGCAATTAGAAGACTATGCTAACTGGAGGGCCTATGTTGACGAAGCGTCTGAGAAGCTTAAAGCCGATTTTGAATCTGTTGTCCAAGAGGCTACAGAATTTCGTGAACAGGTAGAAGGTGTTTCTGCTGATGGGCAGTTGGCTATCCTACAAGATACTTTAGACGAAGTCTTGGAAGCTGCTGAGCGTTATGAGAGCGCTTCTCAATATGAGGCAGGTGATGCTGCTCTAGTGGCTCTTCATGAAGAAGCGATTAATTACTTAGTACAAACCGATCTTTTTTTGACACGATACCCGTTTTCTCCATTTGATGTTTTGATGGCCGGCTATCACTCTGCTATAGATTGGTATAACGATATTCCACGACAATATCAATCTGTCGTCAAGGCTAATCACTATCTATTTCCTAAGAAAGTAGAATTGGGAAGAGATATTACGCAGGCTGAAGTTGAACGGTATCGTTTTTATTCTAGGGTTATTTATGCCTTTCATTTCATTGAGCAAGAGTTATTGAGTGGACGCTTAGGTGCCAAAGAAGCAAGAAGCCTTTTTGGAAAAGTGTATCCTGAAGCTTTAATTGCAGCGGGGAAGCGTAAATTAGAGAATGTGCGTGATTATCAGGATGAAAATGGACGCGCACTCTTTACAGTTCAAGAAGTTGCTCTCATCAATGAAATGATTGCAGCAGAAGAAACTTATGAATTCATTAATTTGTCTACCGAATTGAGTTCTGCAGAGACGCGTGCGAGTGCTGTAGAAACGGTAACGCGTCAAATAGCTTTATTTGAGCAAAGAAGGGGTGGCAACATTGCTGCCAATATGACTGATGCGGAAATCGTTAAAGGCATTGAACTCCAAACGAAACAGGGTGGATCAACGATTAGCGAGTTTCGATCGGCATACGATGCAGTAGAAATTGCTGGAGATCAGGCAGCGGCACAATATGGAAATGCCATTGCTCAGTACATTGATAGTTTAGGTGTGAGTGATGAAGATGCCAGAAGATACAAGCAGCAAGTGCTTGATCGATTAGCTAAACCCAAAGACCGCTTTGGAATGGTGAGATCTATTGTGGCTACCGTGGCTCGATATTTCTTAGGCAATCAAGCTTTCTTAGCGCTCGACTTTGTGGATTGGTTGCTTCAGAGAGGCGAGTATTTAGCTGTCCAAGAGTATATGATTCACGAGGCTCTTGAAATCATTCCAGATGATGTTCTCAGTCCTGGTAATCCTGAGTTCGCGCACCGCACCATTATCGCAGTCACGCAGTACATTGTGCATGGTGAAGATTTTGATATAGAGAATAGCGTGCCTGGACAAACCCCACTGGGTATTTTAGCGCGTGAGTTTATTGATCAAAAAGCAGCAACTGCGGATGCCTATCAGTCCAATGTTCCTTATGTATTCCAAGATCATTTTGGCGCAGATGCTGTAGCAGATTTAGAAGACCTGTACGGACAGAGGAATGCTTTAAGAGAAAATTTAGGCAATGATAATTGGAACACAATTAATGAAGAAAATGCTGCTTATGATCGAGCCAAAAAAGCGGGCAGAGATTTGCCGGCGTTGAGTCAGGAAGCCCAAACCCTAAGAACCCTTGATGGGGCTATCCAAGCAGTGCTGGATCAAGCTAACTTGATTGATGTTCGCGATGCATCTGTTGTTGTTGATGAGCTAGAGGCTGCACAAGTGCATTATGTAGATGATGTAGATGCGAGCGATTTGCAACCCTATCGGGATCAAGTAGATCAGGATTTAATGAATGGCCACATTTCTATGGAGCTATTCTTTGCAGGAGCTGCATCAAGGTTAAATGATGCTGTTGCTGATGCGGGTGGTACCAAGCAGCCTATGTACTTTACAGATATTGCAGAAGTGGCGCTATTGTTTGAACAGGGATTGGAAGATCATGTCATTGAAGGTGTTCCGATGGGGCCTCGTCAATTAATCATGTTGGCACTTAAAGTGTATCGTGAAGGTGAGCGCATTGAACCTAATGGCGGTGGAGCTAGAGCTTTAGCTAATTTCAAACCGGTGATTCATGTGAATGGGGATATTCAAACTGATGTTGAGCAGGATTTACTGCGCAATAATTTTTATGGATTTAATCCGGCTAATGTCATTCTTATCAACCAACCTACCTTAAGAGGTTTTGAACCTTCGGGAACAGGCAGTTTTGACATGGTTGCTGATAGCAATACGTACCCTTGGAATCATGGTTATGCCACGATGCAGCTGGGTTGGGCCGGAGAAGGATATCGTTTAAATCAGCGTGGAGAACGAGTTTATCTGAATGGAAGTGTTGTGGACTACCTGGATGAACAAGGCGTGAGCTCTTTAGTCGCAGGGCGTATTAACGATATGGACCGTTACGGTGAAGATTACGTATTGGATTTGGATATGTTGGCACACAGCGAGCGTCTATTTGAAGAAGATGGGGCTAATATTACATTAGATACGGTTGAGAATACGACTGGCCAAAAAGGTGGTTTAGGGTTAAGCCGTTCAGGAAGTAAGGATGCTTTCTTGATGGAAGGTGTCAATGCCAAAAGCGATGCCATTGATGATCGATTAGGTGAATTGAATGAACAATCGGCCGGTACGGGTGTGGCTTATAGCGCATTCCGCAACACCTATAAAATTCGTGGTGGTGCTATGGCGGCTATGCTTAGCGAAGGTTTGCCGATGACTGTTCGTATGCGAGATGGTCTTTTATATCCTGAAGTACCCACGGGCGATATTGCTATGGTTGAAGGGGCTCATGCCCGTGTTGTGAGTCGCCGGGGAAAATTGATCAATGATTTTAAGCAGCCATCCAATTTAGATGTTGGTACGCAGATGTTGGCAGATCAGGATCGGGATGCTGATTTTGCTTCTGCGGCACAAGAGTGGCTTGAAAATTACGCTAATACTCAAACAGCGCGTCGCTACCAGCAGAATGTGCCTTTTGTATTTGCCAATCATTTTACGGGTGAACAGATCAATCAGCTAGGCGAATTGTTTGCTCTGCGGGATGAAGATAATGCGAAAGAGGTGGACGCGTTAATTCAGGAAATTTTAGATAACGCTAATCTCATAACGGTACGAGATGGTTTGGATATTGACACGCTAGAAGCGGCTCCTGTGGAGTATCTGGATGAAGAAGCTCCTGAATTAGAGCCGTATTTAGAGGCAGTAGATCAGCAGTTAATCAACGGTCAAATTGGTATGGAGCTGTTTTTTGCCGGGGCCGCGTCGCGCTTGAATGAGCAAGTGGTTAATGCTGGTGGGGTGTCTACTCCGATGTACTTCACAGATATCGCAGGAATTGCACGGTTGTTCGGAGATGAGATGCCTGAAGGAGTGTTAGAAGGAATTCCGATGGGGCCTCGCCAACTGATGCAATTAGCATTGAAGGTTTATCGTGAAGGTGAGCGCATTGAGCCTAATGGCGGTGGTGATAGAGCATTAGCCAATTTCAAGCCGGTTATTCACGTCAATGGAGATATTCAGGAGAATGTTGAGACAGATTTAATTCGCAACAACTTCTACGGATTTAATCCGGCTAATGTCATTATAGTCAATCAGCCGACGCTTAACGGTTTTACGGTAGACCAAGACGGACAGTTTCAAGCCGTAGATGATAGCAAGCCTTACCCTTGGAATCACGGGTACGCCACCATGCAGTTAGGTTGGGCAGGACAGGGTTATAGGCTTACTGCAAACGGTAGAGAGTATTTATCAGGGAGTGTTGTTGATTTCTTGGAATCATCTGGTGTTGAGACATTATCTGCTGGTCGTATCAACGATATGGATCGTTATGGCGAACAGTATGTTTTGGATTTACCTATGCTGGCACATAGCCGTCGTTTATTTGATGAGCAGGGTGCCAATATCTCTATGGATATGGTTGAAAATACTACAGGACAAAAAGGTGGTTTGGCGCTTCGGCGGGAAGGCAGTCAGGGAGCCTTTTTGTTGGAAGGCGTCAATGCTCAAGACAAAGCTATTGATGCTAAGTTGAAGGAACTTAACGAGGAAGCTGAAGGTAGTGGTATCCCCTACAGTGCTTTTAGGAATGTCTATGATTTAAGAGAGGGTGCGTTTGCTGGATTATTGGCTCAGGGTTTGCCGATGACTGTTCGTTATCGAGGTGACGGACACTTGTATCCTGAAGTTCCTACGGGCGATATTGCCATGGTAGAAGGCGCTCAAGCCGTAGCAGTATCTAGACCAGGAAAGTTGATTAATGATTTTAAGAAACCCACAAATATGGAAGCGGGTCTTAATGCTTATGCCCAACAAGATGCCGATCCTGATTTTGCAGCTTGGGCGCAACAATGGAAAGCCCGCGCTGAGCAAGCCCGCATCAACGATGCTCTCGAAAATGATCGCTCTCAGATTTTTCAAGAAAGAGATATTACCGATGATCCTGCATCTGAGGTGGCTCGCGAACTAGGTTTTGATGGCACCATTACGGTTTCATCTGGTGCTTGGAATGGTGTGCAGTTGGTGCCTGCTGAGGATGGCCTCAACGAGGCAACGGTTGCAGCCATGACGCATTCCAATGCCATGGCAGCTTTTGCTGCGTCGCCATATGCGGGTAATCTCTATCGGTGGCAGTCTCCGGTTGAACTAGATCGTGGCAAGTATAATTCCGAACAGGAATATCAGGCGGCATTAATGAAGGCAGCTACGAGCGAGTATAGCAAGAAGATTGATGGAAGTGCTGTTGCTGCGCTTAAGAAGTTACTGAAAGATTTGGCTGAGAAGTTAGGCATAACGATTATCGTTGCCGGCAATGAAGGTGGTATACGCGATGCCTCTGCTTCATTAACTGTAGGCGAACGATTTGGTTCTCGTGGCGATGTTTACCTATGGATTGGAGATGCTGTAGATAATACCAATGCAATTAAACAAGGTGAAGCTCGCTTAGGGGCTATGGCTATGGGTATGTTGGTGAAACTTCAAGATGATACCTATACTCAAATTTTGACGCCAGATACTTATTTTGCCAGTGTGGTTTTTCCTGTGCCGATTGAGGTGTTTGGTGAGAATGCACAAGCCATTTTAAACGGCATAGATCCTGTGATTACACAGGAGAATACTCTCCGAGATGTTTTGCAACCGTTAGCGGATGCCCTTGGAGTTCCAATAGAGTCCTTGAATGAGCGTTTTGATTTATTGTTTTTAGAGAGACCTAAAAGGCATCAAGAAATATTGGATATGGCCGAAGAATTAAACTTTACTGTTTTAATGGAACTCGATGGAGACCCTACGCGTGCGATAGCTGGGGTGACTTCTGAAACAGGCAGGCTTCCAATACTTTTAGGTGTTGGGGGTGCTAATGAGCACAACTTGGCACTGCATGCTTCAGCTTCGGTGGGCAATGCAGCGGTTGCGCGCATGGCTTCTAATGCAGGTTTAGGATCTAATACGGGTGGAACAATGGCTGGTGCCACTGTGTGGGAAGAGTCTGGTAGAGCTGTTAAAGATGTTGAGCAATTTGCTGATTTGAATCAAACAGCGGCTGAGTTAAGGGCGCAGGGTTATTCAGTGCAAGACATCCCCACAACTTCAGAAGCATTGAATGCGTTGAAATGGACTTCGTTAGATGTACCCGCAGTGAGTACTGTGACCGTATCGGCTATTACTGGAGCACGAGGTTTTGATGCGGGCATTTTGCAGAATGTGATGGGTCCTGTTCGCATTCAGGTGAATGAGGATGGAAGCGGGTCTGCTCGAGCCACGGTGATGGTGATTCGAAATGGTTTGCCTCATTTCCTTGAAATGAATTATGGTTCCTCAGATATCATTGGAGCGGTATGGAATTTATTGGCTGCGAATATTGATACTGGAAATATTCAGGGTGAAGGTGGAACCTTTCCAGTAAAGATGATCTTGAGTCAGGTGGCGAGTGAGCGCATATATCGTGAGAATCGTGATGATCCTGAGGCTGTGTTTGCATACGCTCAAACCATGCGTGACCAGCTCAACACACTAGAGGTAGAGGATGGCTTTGCAGTAGAATTAACCCGAGCCATAGAGTCATTTGAGATTGTCTCGGCTGCCATTGAGTTTGCGGATGAACAAACGGAAGTGTTAAACCAGGCGTATGCTACTGCAATTAAGCTCCTTCAAAATACAGTTGAAGCATTCGAGCCTGTTGTGCGTCGCAGTATTTTGGGTACACCGGTTGTTCAAGGAGATAAGGGTGAGGCGATTCCAATCATTCAAGGCGTCATGGATTTTAGTGACGACTTCAGCCGCGTAGCTCGTGCTAATGCAAGCTTTCAAGCAGGTATTCCTATGAATGGTGTCGCAGCAGTAGTGATTAAGGCATTGAACGCTGTAGATTCTAACAGCCCACTATTAGAGGCGTTTGATGATGGGACTTCAGGGCTGTATGATCGAGTCATCAGCGAATTGATTAGATTATTACAGCAAATGATTGACCGTATTCGGGCTCCACGTGTAGCGGTTGTTGATGTGCCTGTGGCCCAACAAGGCCAATTGGCAGTCACAGGAGCTTTTGCACAAGCTGCTGAGGCTATGGTGACTGAAGGTGCCAGGGAAGTGGTTTTAGCTGATGCAGCTGAAGATGTTCCGCTTGATGATTTTCCTTGGGATGAACTCCCTGAGCTGGGAGAGTTCGGTGACGAAATGGTGGCTATGAGTGAGCGGATGAATGATGCTGTTCAGAGCTATATGGCTACAGGGTCTGCTGCCTAGCCATTTTTGAGGGTGTGGTGACTACTAGAATTAAGTGTAGTTACCACATTCTTCCAAGATTTAAGTTTCTATAAGCCTTTCCTTGACAATGCCTTGAAATATTAGGTATAGTTCCAAAAGGTAGCGTTTTCTTGAGTGGGGTGACGCGCCAAGAAATATCGTGATATAATACGGCACTGGTTTTCTGTCTAGGGGTTTTGGACCTCTTGGAGGTAACAATGAGCGTAGACATGGCAGAGCAGCGACAAAGCAAGCGAACAGATATCAAGGCTACTTTGTTGATCAAGCGCGATGGTCAACCAAAGGATGCGCCTTTTGAAGAAGTGACCGTGACTTCTGTCGGGCTTAACGGTGCTTATTTTTACACCACCGAGAAACCGGAATACGGTCTTGGTGAAAGAATTATGTGTACCTTACAAGTTCCACCACAATATCAGCGCATCTTTCCATTTGTGCGAATTGCTGGTTGGAGTCGTGTGGTACGCGTTGATGAAATGGTCATGCATGGGCAAACGCGATACGGTGTTGCGGTGGCTTTTGCAGGTGACATGACAACTCTCACTCATATAGCAGCATAACCTGTATTGATCCCAATCATGATTATGAAAAAAATCATTAGTGTCTTTTTGTTACTTTTTTTAGTGTCCGCAGGAACAGGTTGCGGTGGCGGATCTCAGGACGCCGATGGTAAGACCACCATTAAAGTGGCTTACTGGGGTGGCCCTGAAGAAATGCAAATCATGCAAGCACTCATCGATGATTGGAAAGTCAATCACCCCGATGTTGATGTGCGTTTAGAACACACACCTTTCAGTGCCTATGTCAGTCGTTTGCTGACGCGTATTGCTGGTGGTGTTGCTCCTGACATTATGGCAATCGAAGCCAATTTATTTCCGCGGCTTTTATCTAAGGGTGCGTTTTTGTCTTTGCAGCCTTTCATTGATGCAGATACCGAGTTTAAGATCGATAACTTTTTCCAATCCGTTGTCGATCGTTTTAGTTTAAATAACGAAGTGTATGCAGTGCCACGCGATACCGCACCGTTTGCGTGTGTGTATTACAACAAAAAACTGTTTGATGAAGCAGGGATTCCATATCCAGCAGATGATTGGACTTGGGATGATTTGTTAGAGGTGTCACGAAAATTGACTGTTGTTGAAGACGATGGACGTGTGAGTCGTTATGGTTTTTATGCGTGGGCCTGGCAAAACTTTGTATACAGTAACGGTGGTCATCTAGTTGATGATTTGCGCAATCCAACACGTACGATGCTTGATGAACCTGCCGCTATCGAAGGGATGCAATTTTTTGCAGATTTAATGAACAAGCACAATGTGGCACCGACCCCTGTGGCTTTGGGTAATTTAGCGATGGGAGCCCAGCAGCTCTTCATGACCCAGCGGGTGGCGATGTTCTCTTCGGGGTACTGGGAAGTGCCTATGTTGCGCAATATTAAGGACTTTGAGTGGGATGTTGCGATGTTCCCCAAGGGGCCTTCTGGAGATCGTGCATTTGGTACTGGCGGAACGGCGTATGCTTTGCTAAAGTCTTCCAAGCATCCTGACCTGGCTTGGGAGGTCTTGAAGGCTTTGGCCGGTGATGAAGGGCAAGTTCAGTTGGCTAAAACAGGTTTGGCTCAGCCAGCAAATCGTATAGTAGCTGAAGGTCCTGCTTTTGCACAAAGCAAAGAAGCGCCATCGAATAAAGGTATGTTGAATAAAGCGGTGAACTACGCCGTGTATGAACCTTTTATTCCAGAGTGGCAAGAAATTTTTGAACTTAATGTATTGCCCACGTTAGATATGATTTTCCATGGTAAGAAAAGTGCAGCAGAAGCAGTGAGCATGATTGCTCCAAAAGTGAATGATGCACTGAATCGACGCAAGCCATCGATTCTTAGCCAAGAATAGTCGGAATAGTTTTTATTAACTCAACGTAACGAAGACAAGGAGTATTGATCAGGATGGTACAGAACAAACTACAGAGTGAGCCGTTAAGTGCCGAATACATGACCAAGTACGGTCATTTCAGTGACGACGGACAAACCTATGTGATTACACGTCACGATACTCCACGTCCTTGGATTAATGTATTGTGTAACGGATCTTATGGAACAACCATTTCACAGGTCGGTGGTGGTTTCAGTTGGTGGGAAAATGCAAACTTAGCCCGCTTAACTTTATGGAACCAGGATTTGATCAAGGATGAGTCTGGTAAGTACATTTATTTGCGTGATGATGAGACCGGCGAAGTTTGGTCTGCTGCATGGCAGCCAGTGGGGGGCGAATACGATAAGTATGAAGTTCACCATTCTGTGGGTTACACCACGTTTGTGCATCAGCGCAATGAGATTGAAACACGTTGGACTGTCGTTGTTCCTCCCGAGGATTCTCTTGAGGTGTGGCGAGTCGAGATCAACAACTTAAGTGACCGTCCTCGTAAGATTTCTGTGATCTCTTATTTAGAGTGGTGTTTGGGTAATGGTGGGGACTGGCACCGTGAGTTCCAGAAGACCTTTATCGAAACCAATTACAGTGAGAAATTGAGTGCGATTATTGGTGAGAAACGTCGTATGCCAATTCCCCCACACATTTCAACTGGAATGTCAGAATTGCCTCTTTCAGGTTTCCACTCAGTGAACAAGCAAGTCATTTCTTACAGTGGTAACAAGGAAGAAATTTTGGGTCGTTATGGCCGCGTAGCTGCTCCTGAAGCCGTCATGAAAGGTAAGTTGACCAACTCCATTGGTCGCTGGCATGACTCTGTTGCGAGTTTGCATGTGCAGGTTGAGTTGGATGCTGATGGCAGTGACACGGTTGTCTTTGTTTTAGGAAAGCATGACGAAGATGAAACGACAGAAACATTGATTCACAAATACTGCAACCCCGAGGGTGTTGAAGAGGCACTTGAAGGCGCTAAGCAATTGTGGGCACCTTTCTTGAATCGTGTGCGTGTTGAAACCCCGGATGCCGGTTTTGATGTGATGACCAATGTGTGGTTGAAGTACCAAGCCATTTCTTGCCGCATTTGGGCAAAGACTGCGTACTACCAATCCAGTGCAGCGAATGGTTATCGTGACCAGTTGCAGGATTCACACATATTCTTACCGACTCATCCAGAGTTGTGTTTGAAGCAGGTGAAGATTCACGCAGCGCACCAGAACTCAGATGGTTCAGTGCTTCACTGGTGGTTCCCGATTCCAGATCAAGGTCCTGTTTCTCATCACAGTGATACCCCTTTGTGGTTACCGTACATCGCGTTGAGTTATTTCGATGAAACGGCTGACTATGAAGCGTTGAATGACATGGTGACTTACTTTGACACCAAGAAAGAAGCGCCATTATTCGATCACTTCCACAATTCAATTGAGCGAACATTGAAGTTGACCAGCAAGCGCGGTTTGCCGTTGATCTTGTCGGGTGACTGGAATGATGGGTTGACCTTTGTGGGTTCTCAGAAGAAGGGTGAAAGTATTTGGCTTGCGCACTTCCTTTACGGAATCATGACGCGTATGGTTGATGTCATTCAGATTGCTCTTGATGATAAGCTTAAGATTAAGGGGTATACCCCAGCTAAGTTGGCTTCTATTCAGCGTCGCTGGAAGACTAAAGCTGCTAAGTTGAAAGAGACGATCAACAAGTATGGTTGGGATGGTAAGTGGTACTGGCGTGCAACTCGTGACAACGGTACGTTGTTGGGTAGCAAGAAGTGTGATGAAGGTAAGATCTTCTTGAACGCTCAAACATGGGCCGTGTTGAACGATTCCGGAACACCAGCGCGAAACAAGATTGCGATGGAGTCACTCGAAGAGCACTTAGATCAGGATTACGGTCCGTTGCTCTTTACGCCTGCTTATACCGTGCCAGATGAGACAATCGGTTATTTGTCTCGCTATGCTCCAGGTGTGCGTGAAAATGGGGGTGTGTATACCCATGCGTCTAACTGGGCCATCATGGCAGAATGTAAATTAGGTAATGGCGACATTGCTTATCGCATGTACAACAAGATCTGTCCTCCTAAACGGGGTATGGATGCTGATTTGTACTGTGGTGAGCCCTATGTGATGCCAGGGAACACTGAAGGCCCAGAGTCACCGTACTTTGGTCGCGCAGGATGGACTTGGTACACCGGTTCAGCAGCTTGGTATTTCCGCGTAGCTACTGAATGGATTTTGGGTGTGCGTCCGACAGTAGACGGATTGGTGATCGATCCTTGTATTCCAACAGAATGGGATACTGCGAGTATCACTCGTCAATACCGTGGCGCTACTTATCAGGTCAACATTGAGAATCCAGAGAATGTCTCTTGTGGTGTTGTTGAAATCACAGTAGACGGAGAAACACTCAAGGAGCCATTGGTGCCTATCTACGAAGACGGACAGGTGCACGAAGTTCGAGTGGTACTTGGTGCCGGTGGTAAAAGAATTAAGTAACACGTAATAAATATGCGGCAGCTTAACAGTGCTTAGTATATAATAAGCTCCGCTTTGAAGGTTTCACTGGTTGGTGAGTTACCAGCCAGTGGGAAAGAAGGTAAGGAACACCTTAACGGTGTTTGCTCTTTGAAGAACAGTATTTTCTGTCAATCACACATGTTTCCCGGCATGCTGTGCTTGTAAGAAAGTACTTATGGTAGTCAAAGGGAAACACTGTTGAGTAAGACGCATCAGAGTTTCTGATGTTGTTAGTCGGCTGTGGGAATAGAAGGAGAAATAGAATGAAGAAGCACTTATTAGGCCTAGCAGTTGTCTGTGCGGCTTTTATTGGAATGAGCAGCAGCGCTTCTGCAGCGACGTTGCTTGTTGACGATTTCGATCGTGGTGAGAAGCCAAATGCTTTGGGTGGCGATTTCGGTGCGTGGGATAAAGATCCTAACGATGCAACCCAAACATGTGCATTGAGTTTTGATAAGGGTCACGCCTTCGGTGGTGTGGGTTACTCTTTGAAGCTTGATTACGATGTGGATTCACCAAACCCTGCATACAACGGACTTTGGTCCAAGTTAGAGGGTGCAGACCTTCGCTCTTACAAGAAGTTAACCTTCTATGTTAAGGGTGACAAGGATACTGGTTACACCAAGTCATTCAAGTTAGAGTTGAAGAATGGCAAGGAAGTAGGTCAGTATGTTCTTAAGGGTGTTACCGATCAATGGAAGCGAGTGAGCATTCCTCTTTCTGAGTTCGGATTAAAGGACTTACGTGGTATGACTGAGTTCGTCATTGTTTTTGATGACGCATCTTCAGATCCCAAGAGTGGTTCAGTATTCTTGGACGAAATTGCTTTTGAGAGTTAATCTTAAAAAGTATTTAGATATCCCCAGGTTTTCTAGTTTATCTAGGAGCCTGGGTTTATCTTTTTCCCCACCTAAAACACGGTAACAGTGAATGCGAAGTTTATTGCGAAAACGTAATCTCATTATTCTAAGTGTTATTGTCCTTCTTGCCGCTATCGGTGGAGCGGTCTTTCGACATGTTCGCCAGAACAAAAAAATTGAAGCCACGCGTAGTAAGTTTGTCGCCGATTTTAATCAATCCTTCCAACGCAATCTCGTAGGTGGAGAATTCTTGGTAGAAACTTTTGGTCATGCAACGCTTAATATGACCTGGTCGGATAAAGAGCTTGAACCTAAAAGACAAACAGCTGTATTGAACTATCATCTAGAGCAAGACGATCGGGCATATTGGGTGATTGGACTGAATGCTTTAGACATTAGCCAAGCAACATCCTTACAGTTTTGGGTGAGGCTCACATCACAGAGGCATCCTGAGGTTAATTTAGAGTTAGTGGATTATGATGGAGGCACTGTTTTTACAGATCGGTTAGCGTTTAAAGCCACGACGAATTGGCAAAAAATGGAGTTACCTCTAAGTCTTTTTGAAGGGGTTAATTTAAATCGCTTAAGTCGATTGGTTTTTAGATTTCGTGCAGAGCAAGGCACTTATGATGGTCGTTTTTTGATTGATGATGTCTTTTTTTGGGGACCTCCCAATGTGTTTTCAGAATCGTTAAAAGACAATTTATATGGTTTTCCTGAAACGGTGCTTGTGGATACTCATCCGCTATTGGAGTTGCCTCCACAATATCTGTTGCGTCAGGTAGCCGCAGATACCTGGAAATATTTTGAAAACATAGTTGATCGTGAACATTTCCTTCCCTTGAATTATATTCAAATTGCACCGCAAGTGATAGTAGGGGACTACACCTCACCGACAGATATTGGTTTGTATTTAATGAGTGTTGTGAGTGCTATGGATTTAGGTTTTATTGATCCACAAGAAGCGTCTGACCGCGTACAGCGAACCTTGCAGCAAGTACAGGAACTGCCTAGATATAGAGGGCTATGGCACAACTACTACAACACCACTAATCTTCAAGTCACCAATGCTTACATTTCTTCAGTGGATAATGCTTGGTTGGCGGCAAGTCTTGTTGTGATCAGGCAAGCTTTTCCTCTGACTCGTACATTAGCAGACAATTTGATTAACGAAATGGATTTTGCTTTCTTGTATGACCCTGAAGTGGGACAGCTACACGTGGGTTATGATCCGGAAACCGAAGAAAAATCTGAACATCATTATGGTTTGTTGGTGAGTGAGGCGCGTATCGCTAGCGTGATGAGTGTGGGGTTGAAGCTGGTTCCAGAAGAGCATTGGTTTAAAATTTACAGAACTTTGCCAGAAAGCTGGGATTGGCAATCCCAAGTTCCGCAAGGTCAAAACGCATCCTATCGAGGGCAAACGTTGTTCCAAGGTTATTATGAATACCCCACTGAAAATGAGAAAACTTTTTTTGTCCCTAGTTGGGGTGGGAGTCTATTTGAGTTTTTGATGCCTTCGTTAGTGGTTGATGAGCAAAATTCGGCCCCGCGCGGTTTAGGATTAAACAATCAGCGAGCGGTGGACATTCACATTCAATATGCGCTTAAAGAAAAGCGACTGCCGGTTTGGGGTTTATCGCCATCAGCCACTCCTCCTGAACATGCTGCGGGGGGCTATGCTGAATTTGGGGTCCCAGAACTGGGAGTGAAAGGGTATCCAGATGATGGCATAGTGACATCACATGCATCTGTATTGGCAATCAATTTGGCTCCAGCTGCTGTGTTAGAAAACTTGAGGCAGCTGCTGAAGCGCTATCGCATTTATGGTCCATATGGGTTTTATGATGCTGTGAACGCTCGTACGGGTTCTGTTGCACATCGATACTTGGCGCTCGATCAGGGAATGATTCTCATTGCA
>JAJDCC010000240.1 GCA_029261015.1 Candidatus Omnitrophota bacterium
TCCATAAACTGTCAAAAAAACCAATCACATTGTTACCAAATTTAGACCCTAAAAATGCAATACTTGCTAGAACTAAAGATGCCAGCGCAAATTCTAATGTGATCGCAGCACCCCGTCGCTTCTTGTGTTGTTGTTTCCAAATTCGCCGCATCATCACAAAGTGGACTCCCCCGATGTACCCCCGCTCGCAGTAACTGATGAGCTTAGCGTACCGCCAAGATTTGTAGATGTGGTATAGGAGGCCGTGACTTCAGTTGTATTCGATCCTGTAATGACGCCCCCAGCACTCGCAAAATTAGAATCGGTCTCAGAAAATTTACCCTCAATCGTTTCAGTCGCCATATCACGATTTGCCCAAACATTCGTAGCGCAAGGCAAGTCGCCTTGACGACCTGTAAGATTGTCACTACTAGACGATGCAAAATGCTTACCCACACCTAGCCCTTCCGAAGAACACCCTGTGTTACCCACAGCATAATTCAAAGTCAGTCGCGTCCCGACACTTGCAAAACAACCCGCACTAAAGCGCTTGATATCAATGCCAGCACTTGAACCGACACTGCCCATACCACGCCCCATTTCCATGTATCCACCAACGCCGACCGCATCATCAGGCGTGCCATTATCTTCAATTGCGTGATACAAACAACGCCGCGCGGTTTGACCATACACATCGCCTTCATAAAACATATTCAGCACCACTTTGAGCAAAAAGCCCAACATCATCACACCAAGACCGGCATATACGGTAACTTCGCTAAGTAGAGCGCCTCTTTTTCGCCTTGCAGTAATGAGTCGCATCAACAGCCCCCGCCCTTGTCATCACACCCTTGTGTTTTCGAATCACGCGTAGCAGACCAACTGCCCTGCGAAGGCTCGACAATAGGTGCTCCGTATACACCTCCATGTGGCAAACCAGTCAAACCCATCGTCAAACCATCTACTTCAGTGGTAGGATCTGTGGGGGCATACATGGAAGCACGTCGTCTAGATAAATACGTACGTGAAGTTTGTCCTAAATCATTTGTGGAAAGAGCCTCATCACTGTATGTATTACCAGGACGTGGGTCAAAAGGGTTACTACTAACTGACTTGGCGTTGGTTTGAAAATACTTGGACCCACCTTGACTGATAAGATGTTGCGTAACCCCAACGGAAGACGCTACAAGAACTATCAGTGCCGTATGTTCTATGGTTGAGGTAGCCCCCCGCCGACTGCTCAAAATGGGTCGCAACACTAGCCACTTTTGACTCATTGAACACCGGCCTGATTATCATTCAATATGTCATTTCGCATAGCCACATTATTTACCTCAGGAATGTCACCTGAAATATTAGGATCCACTGTTAATTGTGTGTCTATGTTAGTGTCCACAATAGGAGCATCATAATCCTCTACAACAGGAGTGCTAAAGTCTACACCCACCAAGGTGCCGTCAAAGAAGCTGGAATATTCCACACTATCGGACAAATTGTATTGCAGCCCTGCTACAGAACTGATTTCAAAACCATTAATTCCATCAATCCCCAAATCCATCTGCATAGAACCCAAAGCCAAACCAAAATTGATCTCTTGCTCTGTTAGACCGAAGCTATCCCCATAATAATCATAAGCAGCATCGACACCATACGTTTGAGCGTAATCGTTGAAATTGGTATACATATCCATACCGATTTCCATAGCTCCTTCAAACTCAAAACCAAAGACCACAGCACTACCCCAGAAAATATCCTCAGCGTTATCAGCCAACTCGCCAACCACTTCCCCAACATTGTCTAAACTGATTTGATTTCGTGAGAAGCCATCTTCATCCAAATTGTAGGTATCCACCGCTTCGTTTAGCACCTCAGCACTGTCTTCTGCAGCTTCAGAACCGGCTTCTGTCAACTCCATCTGCTCTACTGAAGCTTCAGCAAGATCCTCATCTAATAGCTGAGGACCATCATCAAAAGCCAACAGCACAGCCCCATTACCAACCGCTACGTACCCATTTGCAATTTGAAGATTACGCTCAGCTCTATCATTAGCTTCATCCATCTCTTCAGCTTGAGCCTCAAAATCATCCGCCATTTCTGCAGCATTGTCGGAAAGATCAACCCCCGTCTCGATTAATGTCGCTTGCTCTAGATTTTCAACTAAAGTTTGTCCTCGCTCATCGCGGAAGCGTCGAGCTGCGTAAGTATTCACACCGGTTGTTGTTCCATCTGCAGCATAAAGATCATCAAAATCTTCGTTTACGCCCTGAAGCTGTACTTGCGTGTTGCGCGCAGCTACATAATATTGACCACTCAAATACCCGAACTCCATACGAATGAGCGTGGAATCCATCTCATCTTCCGCGTCGACTGCCCGAGCCCGTACATCGTCATAACTGTCATACACAGAATCCGCCACCAAAGCTAAATCTAAAACATTTTTGGCTTCACCAATTGCTGCTGCTGAAAATAAATTAGCATTCGGTGAACCGTTAATGCGCGCCTCAATAACGGCGCTGACATTAAGCACGCCATTCTCATCGACAAAAACATTACGCACCTCATCCACATCACCAGCCAAAGCAATTCCATCCATCATGAAGTTACAACCAATGCCTTCACACTGACCTGACTCGCTTTCTGAAGCATAACCATCTACACTCGTTTGCAAATTCTCACCCTGCTGCGCAAAACTATCTAAAAATTGTCCGTCAATAAATTGAACACCTTCATCAATGAGCAAGGCCCCCACAATAGTCTGGTCTTCTTCATTCAACTGAATCATTCGCTCTTCGCCAATTGTGTCACAAAGAGACCCCGTGTCTACACAAGCTGAATTCTCGCGTGCTACCTGACGCACACCAACAATCAGCTCACCTGTTTCTTCGTTGTAATAAAAAGTATCCTCATCGACCTCCAACCCACTTTCTTCATCAAACCAGGTTTCCATAGTCGATTGAACCGAAGCTGTATCGCGATAAGGACCATGCTTAGGCAACAACTCACTGACACCAAAGCTACCACCACTCACTGTATTTGAAGTGGATTCGTATCTCTGAGAATAAGCACCCGCTCCAGAAAACCCGACATTAGCATCAGAGCTGCTGTGGATTTCAGTGGTTGATGTGCTTGTAGGAGCATCCGGTGGACTCACCGTGATGCCGTTGAAAACTTCGTTTTGAAAGAAGCCTATTTGGTTGGACGTAGCGACCGGTTGGATGTATGCAGCACCAATACCCGCTGCCGCTGCTGCAGCTAGAAAGAGTCCTGTCTCCGCGGTATAAGAACCGCGTCGATTTGAATGTCTATTTCGGAACAGACTCTTCATATTGACCTCACTACTGCTGCACAACCTGCGACCCTAAACGTTCAGCGTGCATATGTTTTCGGTGAATTCCTGCTTTTTCCTCGACCGCTATGTGGAACCAGACTGCCTCAGCCTGGCTCCACATCGACTTAGCAAGGCCTAATTGAGGGAAAAAAGCCTTTAAATTCTAACTTTTTACAAAGTACAGTCTGCCCCATAGTCAGAACAGTTCCTAGCTTCCACCTTGGTGTTTTTAAAGCCAGGTCCTGAATCTACTACCACGTCCTGTTCAGACTTAAAGGTGTGTCCGTCTTCACCCATCTGCAAGAATCCGCCTCCGATAGCCTCAGATTTTGATTTGAAGTAGTTGTTGAAGGCTTTGTTCATCGTTGGCCACATAGCCATAATCCCACCCCCAACCACAGCCGCTAAAACAGCATTCTCCATGGTATTTAGACCGCGCCTGTTCTTTAGCAAAACAAGGCGTCGCTTTGAAATTCTCTTGCTCGGTTTCATGATTATCTCCTTTACTAAGTCAAGTTTTCTCGATACGGATCAATTTGACGATTTACTGTTATTTAATGTACGTCTCAGCAATATCAGTATCAGACTCTGAGTTGTTCTGGTTCATTCCGGCACCTAGGTTCTGATTGCTCGTTGAACTCATTGAGGTCGTGTTAGTCTTCTGCTCAAATTCATAAGCATCGACAGTCTTTCCACTCTCTGTGACCATGTCATCGACAAACTGAAATCCTACGGTCCTAAAGTTGTCCTGAAAATACTGGCCTATAGCTGCGGTTGCGGCAATAGCTGCAGCCATCCATAGCCCCTTCTCTGCCAAAGCCTGTCCTTTGCGACGACGCAAAACAGACTGAAACATCGTCAGCTTCTTTTCTGTTTTCTTTTTCATCCTTTTTCCCTCTTTTCTCGGTTTGAATTTGCGGCTAAAACCTATATCAATAAACGCCTGGTTCAATCAGATCACCAAGTGTGTCGGTTGCGTCGGTGAGTTCAGCAGTGGACGTTGCGAACAAGTTCTCAAACGCTAGCCTGATGTCATCTTGAAAGGCTATTAACGCAGCCATAAAAAGAGTCGCAACAAGAATTCCCTCGATTATCTGGGCCCCCCGGCTACGGCGCCTCTTTTTGAGAAATATACGCCTTTTCATTACTTCCTCCTCTTTTTTCTCTGGTGCAGACCCCAAGTTCTGCTTACTGTAAACTAGTTACCTATAGCTGCGATACCTGCAGCCAAATCATCGATCGGAACTACATCTTCCAACAACAGACCACCTTCTTCGTAATCTGCATTCGGCATCATCATCGTTCCCATTCTTGTAGCCAAACCGTCAACCGCCCCTGCAAAAGGACCATTGATGACTACCAGATAAGCCCCTAACAATGCCATCGTAACGGCAATCAGCTCAATCGGGGTAGCTCCCCTCCGGCTACAAATTAAATTCATTGTGGAATATTCCCTATGATGGTATTCATCATTCCAGACACCCGACCCCCCAAACCACCCACAGTGGCGAGTATGGCGCCGATTATCGCTGCCTTGATAATGATGTCCTCAATAGCAACAGCCCCTTTGCGGCGATTTTGATATCTTGTGTATGATCGAATAATCATCCGTTTATCCTCAATAAGCCACACGGCCAACGCTTAAAACACCTGGCGATGCGCCTGCCTCTAAATTTCCTGCAAGTCCCTTAATGGAGCGTCCAATAAACGCAGACATGATTAGCCCAGCTACGGCCACACTCAGAAACAACACCGCTGCTTCTGAAGTACATATAGCGCCTTTACGTGTCATCTTTTTCATCTAAAACACCGATAACGTTTGAACTACCACTTGCATCATCTCAAACAACTTACTCGTGATAGGCTTTGAAGAAGCAATAGCTGCGGCTCCAAAAGCCATAGCCACAACCGCGTATCGCGAAATAAAAAAACCAGAACGCGTGGAAAGTTTTGCTAAATCCTTCAGTCGGCTACGCATTAGTTTTCAGCCTCTGCTTCCACCTTGCTTTCCCACTGAGACTTAGCATCAAAAACCATATTCATGAGAGCAACAGCGGCCGTAGCACATACCATCGAGATCAAGATTGCCTCGATCTCTACAACGCCGCGTCTTTTTTTTGAGCTCAGATATGGTCTCATTCGTATTTTTTCCTATTGACCATCCTATATTAAAGTATGCCTAACCTCAACTACATTAAACAGACCTTAGAAATGCATTTTTTAAAGTATTATTTCTTAACCACTCTTTTTAAATAGTTGTATTAACTCTTTTTTTACGAATCCAAAAAAAATGACCGAGCTGCTCTCTTTCGGCAACCCGGCTATCCAACCTCACTAGACTTGGACCCGCAGCTTTGCGCCCTACGATTACTCGTAGTTTGCCTTTTCGATTACTTTTCTGTCATCTACAAGTTTACCTAACGGTCAACTGCCTGTCAATTGCCGATTCATTAATTTCAATCGCTCTCGAAGCGTATACAGTCGTGTAACTTTATTTGTGTATTATTAAGCGGGTTTTATGGCAAATAAATAACACCAGCTGCAAGCTTACCCCCACGGGAAACACCCC
>JAJDCC010000025.1 GCA_029261015.1 Candidatus Omnitrophota bacterium
GTGCAGGGTGTGTGATTGGGGCTGGCACTGTTGTAGGTAAAGGCTCCACTTTAGGGAACCACTCAATATTACACGCCAATGTCACGCTTTATGAAGACGTGATCATAGGGAGTCGGGTCATCATTCATTCCGGTTCTGTGATTGGCGGAGATGGTTTTGGGTATATCTTCAGAGAAGGCCATTACCTCAAGGTTCCACAGGTAGGCAATGTCATCATTGAGGATGATGTTGAGATTGGTTGTAATGTGTGTGTGGATTGTGCGACTGTAGGCTCAACGATTATTCATGCGGGTACCAAAATTGACAATCAAGTACAGATTGCACACAACGATGAAATTGGCCAACATGTCGTGATGTCAGGGCAAGTCGGATTGGCAGGGAGTGTGACCGTAGGGGATTACTCGATTTTGGGTGGCAAAGTCGGCGTTGTGGATCATGTGAAAATTGGTAAGCATGTGCAAGTCGGTGGCGCTAGCGTGATCACCAAAGACACCAAGGATGGAGAATCCTTATGGGGTTATCCTGCGCGGCCCACTCAGGAAATGATGCGCCAACTTGCGGCCTTAGCGCAGCTGCCTAAACTCCTTGGTGGTATTCGCAAATTACTTAAACGGGATGCTTAAGTTTGACGTTTTCTGGGTTGTTCGAAAAATCCCATTAACCGATACAAGGCAAGCATTCCAAAAAATCCCACATAAGAGAGTTGTTTGATTCCTCCAGCTCTTGGATTGATCCAGATAAAAAGACCGTATCCGGCAACCAAGGCGATCAATAGGCCCATAGGCGCTAACCAATAAGCCCCAATTTTTCTTCCTAGCACGAAAGTCAGTATTCCCAGCAAGAAAATGCCTCCAAAGAAATTGAGCCAAGGGTCGGTATTGAGGACCGATAAGTACTCAGCTGTAGAGAGTGTGTATTCATCGTGAGCAAATTTCAACTGATCTGAAAAATTAATCACTTCAGTTTTAATGATCTGAATGTCTTGAAGCGGCACGCCCTGTTTATCTGTAGGGATTTTTTCTATTCGGTCCATGACTTCGTGCCCGCGTTCTACATGTCCGATGATAGTGGCTTTTCCATCCAGTGTTGTTGCTCTTCCTGTAACAATAATTAGAGAATGTTGGGGATTATGGGGATTTGTATTTTGAGACACAATTGAAACGGTACCCCGTTCATTTAGGAGTGCGCTAGGCAAGAGGGGTAATGGCTTGATATGGCTTTGCTGTGCAGGCGATAGAGGTTTATACCTATCTTGAGGTGGACTGAAAGCAAAAAACTGGCCCGGTTCTATATAGTTGACCCATGTCGAATCATAAGTACCTGTATAGGATAACTGTGCAATCTGCTGTGCGTGAGCTGGTGCCAATTCAAAGTAGAGTGCAAGTACGATGTCTCCTAAAGAGGTATGCAACACTATGCGCTCTCGAGCGAGTTTGATAGGGGCCTGAGCCTCTGCCGGGTGATGCCACAATCCTAAAATGAAGATGGCGCAACAGAGCCATTTTTTCATGCGGACACCTTCGCCATTTCATCAATATTCACTAGTAGGGGTTCACCGACCTTAGGGTTTTTCAGTTTCCAAATCACGCCATCCACAAAGAAATGATGAATCTGGACAGCAGAAACAACCACTGCAGCGGCAGTGCCTATAGCAATTTCTGTCGATTCAACCACACGGGGCAATAACCAAAACAGAAAAGCGCCAACAGCTATGTTTATAGCCATCCAGCGTAAAGATTCCCAACGGACATACCCCCATGAAGGAGCAATATGCTGTTCATCCATTTTTTCCTTAAGTTGCATAGCCCACGCAATCAATAAATATTGCATGCCATGGAAGAAGGGGACCAATTCGATAAAACTGTTTAGGTCCATAGCTTTAACAAACCAAAAGTATTGAGCGACTGCTGGCAATAGAATAATGGGAGGCAGTATGCGCTTTTCCCGATAACACCAACGGCCGATCAAAATAAGAAAAACTGCCGCACAAATCCACATCAGTACATGAATAGTCAGGGCAACATGAGGAGGCAGGTTCAAGCTGGGGAAAGGAATATCATAAAAGAGTCCTTGTCCTGGTTTAGAGGCACGCAAGGCAAAACTGGACATAAAGGTGCCGAAAATAAACCCTTTCAAGGCCCATTGTTCAGTTTTCCCAAATGGTATTCCGGCACGTTTTGCATACAGCATGGATATGCCAACTGATTGCCCACTGTAGTGGTATGGAGACCAGAAAACATAAAGCTGAACTAAAATAGGCGCAGCTGCTACCGGCCAACGAAAGGCTAAAGCTACCATCAGAAGCAATGCTAAAGGGACAACAAAAGCTGTCATGGGGTATTGCCGCATATTTTCTTTAGAATGATAGAGTCGGTAATTGGTTGCAGCAAAGTGCGGCCAATTCACCAAAATACTCAGCACTACGGTAGCAGTGAGTAGGGTTGAATTGGGTTCTCTTTGGAATACGAGCAAGAAGGCATACACTATAAGTGAAATAGCGCCGATACATAGGTAATCGACGGGTGCATTCACGAAGTAGAGACTGCGCTTAGACATGCTGAAATTTTAGCACAGGAAAACTATTCGTGTTGATTTAACCAGCATACGATGAGTGTGTGATCACGTTTCTTCCATTTAATCGCAGCTCGAATATTTTCAAGCGAAAGTTTCATAGCTCTTTCTGCTCCGCGTACTGGGTGTTTCTTGAAGAAGGCCTGTACGTCTTTCAAGTCAGCTGGGTCGTTAAAATATCCTGTAGTGCCTTCAACAATGTAATTCATTAAGCCCAATCCGCCCTGGCTATAGCGTTTAGTGAGGTCTTTCCAGTTCTTTTTAGTGAATTCCCAGGTGATGTGTCGGGCTTGACTGTTGCCTCCTAAGCAGGCAATGGCGATAAACGCATCTTGAGCACGAACGTCTTTTGATAGGGCAAATTTGAGCGTTCTGTTAATTAGCGCTTTATTTTGCACACGAGCTAATGACCGTAGAATACGCACTCGCTCTTCCTGTAAAGAGCTTTTTTTGTAAAGATTTACGAGAGCATCGTATGTTTTGTTATTGGCATTCTCGGCAACAATGCCATAAATAGCTCCCCGCAAATTAGGGTCTAAAGATTTCCCCTTCAAAAAATCTTTAAAGAGGCTTTGAGCTTTTTGGATGACATCAGGATCTTGAGAAACGCCTAAAACTGAAATGGCTAGAGGACGGAGCATTTGTTCTAGGTGTGAATCTGTCCTTTTAGATTTCCAGGTAAGCTGTTTCAGTACAGGCCCCCACAACTCCTGAACAAAGCCGTTGAGTGCTTTTTTCTGCTCCACATCCAATATGTTGCGAATTGAACCTATGATGCCCGCGGCTGTTGCCCATAAAGTGTAGTCATGTTTGGGTGTCAGTTGAGATACCAAATCCAAAGCTTGGCTTGTTTCCATGTAACCGGCTTTTGCTAAAGCAAAAGTATCATCGAGGATCCCTAAACTGTCTAAATCAGATAATTGCTTCTTTGCGACGGCCTGCGTTAATGGTTTGAGTAGCTCAGCGCTATAGGCTGTCCGGTAGAAACCACTTTGATCAGGATTGATCTTTAACCAACCAGCGGATCGGTGCGGGGTTGTCATGCCAAATGTGCTGAGAGCTAAATCTTTAGTCTTGGCTGATTTTTGATTCTTCAATACGATTGGCACAATCCATTTTTGCTTTTTGGGGTCCGTTGCTCCATTGAAAAAGAATCGACTTTGTTGCAGTTTCAATGTTGATGCGGTGGGTTTTTCGGCATGAACAACAGGGTATCCCCCTTGTTGGGTAAAACTCGCCATAATTTTACGGATGGGTTTCCCTGAAACTTCTTCTAAAGTTTTCCATAAATCCTGCGTGCGTGCATTTTTGTAAGCATAACGCTTTAAATAAATGCCAAGGCCTTTACGGAATACTTTTTCACTTAAATAGTGCTCAAGCATGCGGTTAACCGATGAGCCTTTGTTGTAGGTGATGTGATCAAAAATTTCGCGAATTTCATGTGGGTTTTTAACAGCAATTTCTATAGGGTGTGTGTTCTTGTAGCTATCACTTTTGAGTGCCGTTAGGTACTCACCTGCAACAAATTGATTCCACACTTTCCACTCTGGAAACTGATTCGCTACAGCTTTAGGGCCCATATAAGAGGCAAACCCTTCATTAAGCCATAGGTCAGTCCACCATTCCATAGTGACCAAATTGCCAAACCACTGATGAGCTAATTCATGGTCAATGACTTCGGCTACGCGCTGTTTGGCGGCGACAGAAGAGTTTTTGCTATCGACTAACAAAGCGGTTTCACGGTAAGTGATGAGCCCCCAATTTTCCATAGCTCCTGAAGCAAAGTCAGGCAAGGCCACCATGTCACATTTTGGCAAGGCGTACTTAATGCCGAACCATTTTCCAAAATAAGGCAGAGTGTGGAGTGCAACATCCAAGGCAAATCGACACTGATTCTTTTTACCTCGCGTGGCATAAATACGCACGAGTGTGCCATTTTTATCTTTAGCTTCGACATATTCCAAATCAGCTACGACAAAAGCTAATAAATAGGTAGACATGATCGGGGTGGGTTCAAAGGTAAGCTTTTTAAGATCGGTTCCTTTAATTTTGGATTCTGACTCAACTGGCATATTTGAAAGCGCTGTCAGCTTATTGGGGACACAGAGCGTTACTCCAAAAGTTGCTTTGCTGTCTGGCTCATCCCAACAGGGAAAACAGCGGCGCGCATCGGTCGCTTCAAATTGAGTAGCGGCCCCCCAGCAATCCTGTCCTTTAACTTGATAGGCGGTGCGGTAAAATCCATGCATTTTGTCGTTTAGAAAGCCTTGAAAATTAAGCGATAAAAACCATTTACCGGCAGGAAGTCGTTTTCCAAAATCAAATGTGATGGTTTCTAATTCTTTATTTTTGACGGTGCGTTTTGCTGTGAGGGAAGTTGAGCTATTGGTAAGCCGAATTTTTGATACGCGTAAATCTAATGCATGAAGTGTGATTTTTGAAAAAGATTGTTTTGCTTTAATTTCAATGGTTTCAGTTCCCAAGAAAGTGAATTCATCTAAATTAGGAGTGATTTCTATTGCATAGTGTTTGGGTTGTATAGATTTGTCTAATCGAAATCGATTTGTTGGCATGAAAAAGGTTCCTATAAAGTTGCTCAACTCAGCTGTGTGGTTGAATTTCATTTTAGGCTAAATCTATTTGATTACAAATTTTTCCGAGGGAGCGGTTACTCCTACTTATATATGGTAATACTTTAAAAGAGGCATTTGTTTGCTGCTTGTCCTAAGTATCAGGTACGCTTAAACATAGGTAAAAATTCCACTGAATAAAGTAAAGAAATTTACTTTGAGGAGCTTTTGAATGCGCTCACAAATTATGCATGTGCTGTTGATCGAAGATGATCCTCAGGACGTAGAACTGGTGCAGCATGCTTTAGAAGAACAAACACATAGGCTGCATTTGCATCATGTAAAACAACTTAAAGACGGTATGGATTATCTCAATAAAGCGCACATTGACGTCATTTTATTGGATGCTGATTTACCCGATGCTCAAAGCCCTGAAAGCTTTAGAAAAGTCTGCGAAAGCGTTTCCGATATTCCTGTAGTGGTTTTGACATCGCTTGATGATGATGATATGGCCGTCGATGCAGTGAGGCGAGGGGCTCAAGACTATATAGTGAAAGATCAGATTGACCCCCGTATGGTTTATCGCGTTTTGTGTCACGCAATTGAGCGGCATCAAATGCGACGGACTATGGAGGCTTTAGTGTTATTGGATGAATTGACCACGTTGTATAACCGACGTGGTTTTTTGTCTTTTATTGAACAACACATCAAATTAGCTGAACGCAAAGAGAAACGGTTTTTATTCTTCTTAGCGGATGTGGATGGCTTAAAACAC
The DNA here is from genome assembly GCA_029261015.1 of Candidatus Omnitrophota bacterium. Taxonomy (GTDB): domain Bacteria; phylum Omnitrophota; class Gorgyraeia; order Aquiviventales; family Aquiviventaceae; genus JAJDCC01. Next base: position 5,917 of record JAJDCC010000025.1, read on the forward strand.
ATTAATGATGAATATGGTCATGCAGCTGGGGATAAGGCATTAACACAAATTGCAGGAGTTTTAAAATCCGTTTTTCGAGAATCAGATGTGGTAGCCAGAATCGGTGGAGATGAATTTGCTGTATTGGTTTTAGACGCTGGTATGGAAGCTGTACAAAGCCTTAAAAAGCGTTTATTGGAACAGCTTAAAAAATGCAATTCTGCGGAGCAAGAATCTTATACTCTTTCTTTGAGTTCAGGTTTTTCTGCCTATTCTCCTGAAGAATCTAGGCCTTTAAAGGAACTGATGGTAGAGGCTGATGAAATGCTCTATCAGGAAAAACATCAAAAGCGGAAACGATGAATTCATCCATAAAATTTAAAGTTTACGGGACACGCGGAAGTTCTCCTGTTAGCGGGAAATCAGTTGAGCATTTTGGAGGAGAAACATCTTGCTTCACATTTGAAACACCCTCTGGATTGCTGGTCATAGATGCAGGTAGTGGCATGATGAGGCTGGCCCAAGATTTAGAGAAAAGAGAGCATTTACCTCCCATCACGATTCTTTTCACGCACTTTCATTTAGATCATCTGATAGGCTTACCCAGTTTTTCCATGTTGCATAAACCCGGGGTTAAGGTAGATGTTATGGGAGATTCTGTACTCTTTCCGGCTTGGGAAAAAACGCTAAACACTTTGATGCAAGAGCCTCTGTGGCCAGTTGATTTTAAGAGTTTGGTTGCGGATGTTAATGTTAAAAACCTTCCCAAAGATAAGAAATCAATAGATCTGTACGGTATGAATGTTTCATGGTGCGCAGTGCAACATCCTCAAGGATGCTTAGCGTATCGAATATCTGTCGGGGACAAGTCGATTGTTTTAGCCACTGATAGAGAATATGCTCAAGACGAAGATGCTGTGTTTGTTCCATTCGCTAAGAATACCGATGTTCTCATTCATGATGCGCAGTACACCCCAGAGGAGTATCCAGAATACAAAGGGTGGGGACACAGCACCTGGGAACACGCCATTGACCTACGAGAAAAGGTAGGGGCAAAAAAGCTTTTGCTAACATCACACGCTCCTTTTCGTGATGATGCTGCAGTGAGGTCTATTGTTGAGTTGGCTCGTGCTTCCTATAAGAATACAGAAGCTGTTTATACGGGCATGGAGTTTGAGCTTTAAGATGAAGCAAAGAACCCTTCGTGACCAACTCAAATTCCTGATTCCGTTAGTTTTCCTTATTTCTGTTGTCATTTTGCGACTTGTTGACCCTCTTTGGTTGCAGGATTTGCGCATTTCAGGTACCGGATGGTTGCAGCGGTCTAATCCTCGCGAAGTTCCCGAAGTCCCTGTAGTCATTGTGGATATAGATGATGAGACACTTGCTCGTTATGGACAGTGGCCTTGGCCGCGGACGCAGATAGCGGCATTGGTGGATCGATTGACAGATTCAGGAGCCGCAGCGATTTCATTGGATATGGTTTTCCCTGAAGCGGACAGAACATCTGTTGCGCAATGGTTGAGTGTGGTGCAAGCATCTCAACTCAGTCAGGACGTAAAATTACAGTTACAGACTTTGCCAGATCACGATGAAATGTTAGCTGAGAGTTTTGAACGGGGACCTGTGGTTGCAGGATTTGTTTTGAAGAATGAAGAGAATCAAACAAGGCCTATGATTAAAGCAGGATACGCATTTGGTGGAGATGATCCCAAAAATTATACAATCCGTTTAGCAGGTGCAGTGTCTAATCTACCCATTCTTGAAAAAGCGGCAAAGGGCAATGGGCATTTTAATATGGTGGCCGATCGAGATGGCATCATTAGGCGTGTGCCTCTTTTTATTCGCATCGAGGAGACGTTATACCCTTCGTTACTATTGGAGGCATTACGTGTCGCTCAAGGAGCGCGATCTTATGGAATTAAGTCTTCTGGGGCCAGCGGTGTTACCAGTTTTGGAGCCCAAACAGGCATTACGCAGATCAAAGTGGGAAATTTACTTATCCCTACAGATGGGCGAGGGCGTATGTGGTTGTATGACTCCGGCTATCAACCTAAACGGTGGTTACCCGCATGGAAAGTTCTAGAGACAGAGTTTAGCTCGGATGCCGTGGCCGGTAAGTTAGTTTTTATTGGGACTTCCGCATCAGGATTGAAAGATTTAAGAGCCACACCACTAAATCCTGTAGCAGCTGGAGTTGAGGTGCATGCTCAACTGGCAGAACAAATTTTGTCAGGTCAATATTTGCAGCGACCTGACTGGGCGAATGGTGCTGAATTTATCTTTTTATTGGTGTTTGGGCTCTTGTGCATTTTACTGCTCCCAAGGGTAGGGGGGCTGTGGTGTGCTTTAGGCGCTTTGGCGGCAATTGCATTAGCTTTTGGAAGTTCTTGGTATTTGTTTGTGCATAAGCAGCTACTGATTGATGCCTGGATTCCTTCATTCGCTGTGTTTGCCATATACCTGCCAACATCACTGATGCACTATTTATTTTCAGAATCAGACCGCAAACAAATTCGCACGGCTTTCTCAAGATACCTCTCACCACAAGTCGTGAATCAATTGGCGGATAATCCGCAGAAACTTCAGTTGGGTGGGGAGTCTAAAGACATGACCATCCTCTTTGCGGATATTCGTGGATTCACCACGGTTTCAGAAAGTTTGGATGCACAAGGAGTCACAAAATTCATTAATCGTTTTATGACGCCGATGACGCATATCATTTTGGAAAAAAAAGGCACTATTGATAAGTACATGGGTGATGGTCTGATGGCTTTTTGGAATGCTCCTATCACCATAGAAAATCATGCAGAACTTGCTTGTTATGCTGCTCTTCAAATGCAGCAAGAACTCATTGAATTGAATAAAAGATTAGAAGAAGAGTCTCAACCGCATATTGGCATGGGAATTGGCCTCAACACAGGAGAATGTTGTGTAGGGAATTTAGGCTCTGATTTGAGATTCGATTATTCTGTAGTAGGCGATGCGGTCAATCTAGGCTCGCGGCTAGAGGGGCAATCTAAAACCTATGG
>JAJDCC010000241.1 GCA_029261015.1 Candidatus Omnitrophota bacterium
TGGTGCAAACTGTGATAACTGTTTGGATGTTCGGTGTGATGGTAAAACGCTTCGAGTATCTCAATAGAATCTACCAAAACGGCCTGAGCTTCTTCGAGTCGCCCTTGAGCTTCAAAAATCTCAGCCAACTTCTGCTGAGCAAGCGCGACATTTAAATGCTCAGCACCAAAGAGATCTTTTGCCTTTTGTAGACTTTCTATAGCTAAGGGTTCAGCTTGCAGGTAGTTATGCTCAGTAATGAGCTGTCCTACCTGATCATGAATACTTTCCCAAGGAATGCCTGCGAACACAGAAGTAGAGGGGTGCCATACACAAATTGCAAAACTGAGTACAAAACAAAGTCGGGATATTTGCATAGGTTAGTTCTTTCCTCCTTCATCATAAACAGCTACAATTATTATACGCATAATGGCAGAAAAGACAGAGGGTTTCCTTCATTTATCAATCATGTTAAATATCACTACAACAATGTCTAGACACAAAAACATATGGGCAGTCACACTAGGTTGCCTACTATTGATGCAAACTGGCTGTACTTCTATGAAAGCTAAACCCGCAACGTCTGCCGGATTTGTGCGCGCCGATCTGTTAAAAGCTAATAATCAGTTTCCTTTTCATTACTCATGGATCAAGGAGAATACAGATTGGAAAGCGTATAAAAAGCTGTATATTGCCCCCGTCAATACCGACTATTTACACGAAATGGGCTGGTGGAAATCTTTAGAGCGTGGGCCGAAGCTTGAAGAAGACCTCAAAGACATCGCTCAATTCACATATGATGAATTTGTTGACGCGTTTACCGAGGACGAATCTCAGCGCTTTGAAATCCTGCAAACATTTGACAACGAAGGTTTGATTTTTGAACTTGCTTTAACAGAAATCGTACCCAGCAAAATCACACTCAACGCTTTGGGCTATGCCCCTTTTGTAGGCTTACCCGCAAAAACCTTACGTTGGTTTTCGAAAAGCCGTGTGGCGTTTGAAGCGCGCATACGTGATGGCAAAACAGGAGAAGTTTTAGCCATTTTTGCTGATCGTGAACAAGAAAAATGGGCGCCTTTAAATGTGAAAGACTTGAGTTGGTACGGACATGCCAGAAGCATCATAAAAGCATGGGCAGGACAATTCGTTGAAGCATTTCAATCGAATCTGACGCAAGACGTGTCCGACACTAAACCTATCACACTCAAACCCTGGTAAGAAACTACGCAGAGTGATCCAAATCGCTCAACAATATCTTCAAAGCGTTCATAGAGACTTGAATTTCTGTTAGCGAAAACCCTAAAGATCCCATCAATAAACACAAGCTTGTCACAAAAATAGCTTTAGCGGCCATAATATAACCGGCAAAAAGCAGCAACATGCACAGCACACACAAGAATAGACTGCTGATACCAAACGCCTGCATGTATCGGATCATCACTAACCGGTGCCTTAAATTCTCAATCTGACTGATGATCGTTTTGTGACTGGCTTCTTTGTATTGCGCATGCAAACTCCGAATGAGTGCAGCCAAAGCCAAAAACCGATTTGTATAGGCAAGAAGCAATAATGAAATGGTTGGAAAAAGTAATGCAGGTGTTGATAAGGTAAGGTCCATCACAAACTATTCAAACCGAAATGCTTCGATATCCCCGCCACCCACTAAATCTGGATCTACCGATGTTGCAGGAGCTGTCTCGTACTGGCTTTGTGCCTCATATGTCGAATAGGTGTCTACGGTAACTCGACGCCGCGGCGTTGCAATGGCTTTTTCATAAGCCGTTTGTGACGGCATTTCAGGGACTACCGGCAGTTCATGATAATCAATGGGCTTGGGTTCCACCACCGTGCTTAACATGGAGGGCGTAGCGCGAGGCTCCACCACTTCAGCAACTTCAGTTGTCGCAGGAATCACCGACGGCACACGTGAAGGCACATAAGGCACTTCATACACATGCGTATCAGGAACTACCATCGAAGGCGCTTTAACGGCTACAACCTCTGGCTCTTCGACCGGAACAGCAGATGCAGAGGGCTTCACTTCTATACTGACAGGAGCCGGAATCGCTTTTGGCAAATTGTATTTACGTGCAATTTGTTGACGACTCACTAAGACCGTACTCACAACAGAAGCCATGGCATCCCATAAAGGCACGATACATTCTCTAAAAAGAATCCGCTCATGCTCATTGGGCTGCTCTGGCAGTCGGGTCATCATGTCGAAGATTTGAGTCTCTTCGTAGCTTTTAGTCAAACTGCGCTCCCAAACTAAACTCCCAGTACCTTGATCACGCAAGGTACAAGTCAATTCAGCCTGATAGATGCGTTGCTTGGGATATCCCTGTCGCAAATCGTATCCCAATTCAGGAACCCGACAATTTAAGGTGTATTCTCCTGTAGCCTCTGTCTCGTTTTCAAGCAGTGCATGAACCCCGTTAACATGCATATGCTTCACAAATAATGCAGAAAGCACGGCTGAGGTGGGGTGACCATCAGAAGCCTCATCCATCAGCACATTGGCAGCAAGTTCCATACTGATAGGACTCACCGAAACTGAAGGCGCACTTTCATCTAAGGTACGCGTCCCCGGCCATGTAGACGGAAACTGATAAGCACTTTGCGAAAGAGGAGCTGCACAGCCACTGAGCAAAACCAGCGCGGCTAAGCCAACGGATACCTTAGGGTG
>JAJDCC010000242.1 GCA_029261015.1 Candidatus Omnitrophota bacterium
TCACCTTAGGTTGGAAATCAATTATCAAAGGGTATTGAGTATAAATCTATACATTGCTGTGCATTATTGTATTTCTGGCACTGGACTTATTATATGTATGGGTGATATTTAGCGCAATCATAAAATGATTTGTAAATATCACGGCAGGAAGCATGTAAGAGGATTTGTTTTATTTTCAAAACAAAATTAGCTAATAGGAATTGCCGTTGGAAATTTTATGTAGACGCGTGTTCCTTCACCATCAATGCTTTGAACATCAATTTGCGCACCGTGATCATCAAGTATCCGCTTCACCACACTCATACCCAACCCGGTTCCTTGGGTTTTGGTGCTGTAGAAAGGCTCGAATATCTTTTTTAATTCGCCCTTGGTCATACCGATACCATTATCTTGAATCGTTATCAGGAGTTTTTCATCCTGCAGAGATGATTTCAGAACCAATTGCCCTCCCTGCTCCATAGCGTGTAGCGCATTCAACAGCAAATTGAGGAACACTTGTTTTATTTGACGCGGATCGGCCATCACTTCAATACCAGGCTGCAAGTCTTGAATAACCTCAACATGTCGATCAATACAATCCCGACTCAGCAGCTCTGTTGTTTCTTTAAGCAACTCAGCCGTATCCACTGCTTGCAGTTTTGGTGGCACAGGCTTAGCAAATACCAACAATTCTTGAATACTGTGCTGAATGCGTTCTACTTCGCCACCCACAATGCGCTGGAACTTATTCAAAAACTCAGGCTCATGTGCTTTTTGGGGCAGATATTCGGTGAAGGTTTTAATCGAGGTAAGAGGGTTTTTGATCTCATGCGCAAGGCCTGCGGCTAAGGTTCCGACTGCTTTCATTTGCTCGGACTTTCGGACTTCATCGAGGAGTTGGTCTCGCTGATCCGCTAATTCTTCTGGCGTTCCTTTAAATAATGAACGATCAGCAAACTCATGTAAGCGATGGCGAAGAGGATGAAAACAGAGAGCCAAAATGGCTGCGACAACTGCCGACACTGCTAGAGACTGATAACCAAACATACCCTGAAAGAGCTTCTCAGTAATCAGTACCCCTAAGAGATAGAGCACCGTCACGCCGGCAATCATCATGGAATACACCAAACCTCGCCGAATGACAATCTGAATGTCCATTAGCTTATGCTTAACGATGGAGTAAGCCATAATTACAGCATAAATGGGAATAAATAAGTCATGCGGAAATGGCTCATAATTAAAATACACGGCCACAAAATGAACACCGGGAGCAAAACCAAGAAACACCGTAGCAATTCCAAAGTACACCAGTTGATTCATTTTGGAATGTGGTTGAGGTGAGCATAGAGATTTTATAATAATCACCATGGCGCCACCTACACATACTAAATACATTAGGGGGTAAATGTGATAGGACGGCCCGACTACGGGGATAAAATGAGGAGCAAATCGAACAATATCAACAATAAAGCTTGAATGAAATATTACACATATAAAGGCTATATAAATTATGTATATCAATGCGGTGTAGAGCCTGACTGACACATGCTTTTTATAACCCGTTATGATACTAGCTAAATCAAAAAAAGCTGGGACTGCTAGTGCACCCAAAGCATAAGATACCCGCGCGAAGAACAAGAGATACTCTTTCTCTAAATCGAAAGATGTCAATGTAGGCAAGAGACACCACAACCCTGCAGATACCGTCAATAAAGCAAAGGGTCTCGACGCAGGGTTCTTAGGCGCCTTGAGATAAACACCAATGCCTATCGATAAGCCGAACACAACAGCTAGCAAGGACGCTAGCACATAAAAGTTAGGATGCCAGTTTTCTAACATTGCCGTAACACGGCGTGCGTGTTAAACGGCTGACTTCAGCACGCTCTTCACTGCATCCAAGATTTGTTTTCGCTCAAAGGGCTTTGGCAAATAGTCCTTTGCGCCTAAACTCACAGCCTCTTTGGCCAATTCCACACTCTGGTAAGCTGTCAGAATCAACACCGGCGTATCAATGTTCATCGCCTTAAAACGTTTCAAAACTTCCAGCCCATCCATGCGCGGCATTTTGACATCAACAAGTGCCACATCATAGTCGCCACTCGATAGTTCCGCCAAAGTGGCTTCCCCATCAACGGCATACTCTAGTGTGTAATCATTTTCTAAAATAAGTGTTAACGACTCTCGTATACCCTCTTCATCATCAGCGATTAAGATTCTTGGTGCCATGAACTACTCCTTCCTCAGTCATTGCCATTTCAAGTTGTATTGCTTTAGGCAAAATTAACTCCACAGTGGTTCCTTGTCCTGTTGTACTACTGATCAATACTCTACCTTTGTGATTGCGCATAATACTTTCAACCACCGATAAACCCAAACCCGTTCCATTCGACTTTGTCGTGTAAAAAGGATCAAACACATGATTCACTTCTTGTCTTGGGATGCCCGAACCACTGTCTGCAATAGATATCGAAAGTTCTTGTCCATGGTCCGATAGTCGCACCTCAATTTTTCCGCCGTCATTTATAGAATCAATACTGTTTAAAAGAATATTCAAGAAGACTTGCTTCATTTGCTGCTTATCGGCATTCACCCAATCATCGCCCATGACTTGAGTTTTAATTTGCACCTTGCGCTCAATAAAACGTCCCTGTAAAAACTCAATCGTTTCGTTGAGAATTTTGGATATTTGCACTTGCTCAAGATCGGGACGGCCTGGCTTGGAAAATTCTAAAAGTCGATGCACAATGCCATTCATGCGATTGACTTCATCATTCATGATGCGCGAGAACTTGGTTCTAAATTGAGGGTCATCGTATTTTTCAGGGAGGAATTCAGCAAAGGTCTTGATGGCGGCAAGCGGATTTTTGATTTCATGCGCCATGCCCGCAGCAAACGTAGACACCGCTTTAAGTTTTTCGCTGCGCACCAACTCTTGACGCAGCATCTCGTTCTCTTCGGCCAGCGCTGCCTGCGTACCTTTAAAGAAGAAACGATCCATGTAGCGTTGCACAAAATCACGCAGTGGCGTAAATCCTAGAGCAATAGCTACACCCACAACTAAAGACATTACGATGGAATCATAACCGAAGAAACCTTGGAAGAGCTTTTCACCTAATAGTACTAACCCTAGATAGATAGCTGTTAACAAAGCTACTAGCACCGAATAGATAGCTGTACGGCGTAAAACAATTTCGATATCAAGAATTTGATGTTTAATCATCGCATATGCCGTAGTCACACCAAAAATGCCGATAAAATATGAACCAATCGGGGGCACAGGTAAATTGAATTTAGGTAGGTAGTCAAACATTGCAAACGAGAAAGCCGTTAGCGCAATAATAATGTAGCGTAGTTTATTGTACTCGTTAGCAGAAAGCACTGTTCTTTGTGTACGCCATGCAATAATGAATTCCCTGTAACAGAGTAAACAGGCCATCGTACCCAACGCGAAATCCAAATAGACCAAAGGACCTGGTGCTGCATAAAATCCCCACGGATACGACATTAAATCACCTGGAAAATATAAATCTGTTGTTAGCAATGTAAGCAATGTTAAAGCCGCAATCACATAATAAACATTACTCGCCCACCGCATATTCTCTTTCTTTAAATACGTAATCGTAAAATCTACATACAAGGCAGGCGCCAAGGTACAGGTAACGTGACCATATTTAGCCCATTCCAATATTTGTCTTGGATCGGTTAGATTTAAAAAAACCGACAAACTAAATGGCCATAAAAACAAAGCAAAACATAACCAGCTAAATAGTTGATGCTCTCGCGACAACTTCCATTTTAGACAAACTAAAACCCCAAGCGAAAGCGAAAGAAAAGATGTTAAAAAAGGGACAACACTATAGGGGTTAATGGTTTGTAACATGGATTCCTCACAGAATAGGCGGTGTGACTACCGAAAGCACCTTGGCTTGCTTATCACCCGTGTTGTGCAGATAATGCGCAACCGAGGCATCGCAATACAACGTACTGCTTTTCTTCAACTGATAGGTGCGATCACCCAGCACCACTTCTACCTGCCCTTCAAGCACATACAAAAACTTCTCGGTACCGACTTTGGCTTCTTCGGCATTCGTCCGGCCGCGCGCTTCAATCGTAATCATGACAGGCATAATTTTTTTGGAAAGAATATCTGAGGTAAGCAGTGTCATTGAAGATCGACCGGTGTCGTGCACATACACATCGGAGCGTGCAGCAATCGACTGCACCGTAACAGCATCTTTAGTGCGGTCTTCTTCTATCCCCGCATAAACATCGGTGATCTTGGCACCCAAACAGGTAGCCAACTTGATGTGGCATTCAAGTGTTCCGGTCATGCGTCCGGTTTCGATACGCGAAATGGTTGCAATATCAACACCGGTGGCTTCTGATAATTCGACTAAAGTAATTTTTTGAGATTTACGCAACATGCGCAGACGTGCGCCAATGGATTGTGTGGGTTTGTCGGACAGTTTTTTAGGCTTATTCGCTTGCATTGGGATCTGTGTTGCAACGGTCATCAATTTAGCCTCCTGTGGGGGTTTTATGTAAACCTATTCTGTCAAAGAACTTGCAACAGGTCAATATTTTATTTTCAGTATAATCAAATTTACTCTTGCATAATGGGCCTCAAAGTGTTTGAATAATTATCAAAGAACTAACTCTTTAAAACCCAACTTCCTCACCCCAGAAGTCAGGTCTAAGCCATTAAAAAGCAGGATAAGTCTCAGAAAATGTCTGTAAAGTTCCAGCGGGGTGCTCTCATTCAACCCGATAAAGCCCATGCTCCATTATGGAATGCCGCACACCAACTCGCGCTAGATGTTCATCGCACCACCAAAACATTTCCTGAAAATGAAAGACCCTACTTAGTTCTTGAGCTTAGGCAGTGCGCCCGCGAGATTCCGATGCAGATCCTCAAACACCAGCAATTCGACACGCGCTATGAGCAAAACTATATGCTCAACTACGCGCTGCAACGCACCGAAGAGCTGGCTTACAATCTGTTTTTGGCCAGGGATCTTGCCTATCTCTCCGGGCGCCTGGCTCAAAGCCTGATTTCTAATTGTCAAATTCTGCACAAAGACCTCACCCGGTTTAAAAGCACACAGTCCTAAGGAGTACTACCATGCATAAGCCTCTGCTTATCACCCTCATTGTCTCTATTTTGTGCGCCCCCAATGCCTGGGCCCTCACTAAAGCAGCTAACGATACCTCGGCCCGACATACCGAGTGGCGCAATACCGGCGTCAATGAATTGTATTATTGGAATGACGGCGTATGGCTCGATTACACGCTGGATTTTGGTGCGGGTGGCGACTGGCAAATTGGCTTAACTGCCAAAAACTACGACAGCTCCAGCACACCAGGCCTGCCCTCGGGCTATCAATTTCAATTTGACGTCCACTTAGATGGGGTTTGGAAAAAGAAACTCTATATCCCCGGCTCAAGCACTGACTATCAAACAAATGCATTTGTTCTAGAAAACATCCCTGCTGGCACACATACCGTGCGCTTCACTTGGTTAAACGAT
>JAJDCC010000243.1 GCA_029261015.1 Candidatus Omnitrophota bacterium
TAACTGCTCTAACCCTTCGTGAATGGCGTATTCAAGGATGTCATCCGGATGGCGCTGAGCCTCATCAGTGCGTTTAATAATAACGGGCACATATTTATTATCTTCTCGCTCTCGTTCTGCAGAACGCTCAGTTTCTTGTTCATTTTGTGGGATAACATTCATCTTTAATCCTCTCGCACAGCATTCTTAGTTGTTTGCATCGTCATGCCTGCAGTTAAAGCCAGCCGCATACCTTCCTCTAGTGATAGATCAAGTCGAGTCACACGTGATTTTGGTAAAAATAAGGTATAGCCTGCAATTTGAAAACTCATAGGAAAATAAACCGCAATCGTATCTTGATCACCTAAAGCATCAGGCAAACCATCTAAATCGTTACGTGTGACAAAACCAATCACTTTAGCTTGGATATTTGGAAATTCAACACTCACGACTTGATCCATGCCTTCTGTCTTAGGCTGAGTGAGGTATTTAAAAAAATCATTTACTGCAGAATAGATGCTCTTGATAACTGGCAGACTGAGCAAAACAGATTCACACCCTTTAATCACTTTTTTGAACAACCATACATGCGTTAATAGACCTACGCCAAAAACCAATAACACACCCACAATCAAGCCCATTCCAGGAACATACCCACTGTCGAGTATTACTTTGCGCAGCAAACCTCCTAAAACACTTTCCGCTTTCCCTGCTAGCCAAACCACCAAAGCCACAGTAAGTGCTAGCGGTAATACAGTAGCTACTCCCTTTAAAAAGATACGGCTTAGAAAGCTCATCGTATTCCTTCTAGGATTTAATGCTCGATTGAATGGCTTGACCTAAATTTTTAAGTAAACCCCATTCTGTTTGTATACGACCAACCCATTCATCCCAAGTCTTTTGATCTTTGTCATCATGTGCAGAATGAATAGCCTGCTTATACACTCTTAACGCCTTAGTTGTGCATTTTTCTATCGAGAAGTCTTTGGCTGTTTTATTGGCGGCTGCCACTAACTTATCAAAAGAAGCCTCTTCTTTATCGCAACACCACTCCATAGCATCGGTAAAAGCTAAAACATTTTCTTTTTTAAGTAATCGACCATTCACTTTGTCTTTGACAACTTCACGCACACCAGGCGCATCAAGTGCCACTACAGGCAAACCTGAAGCCATAGCTTCGGTCACTACCATTCCTTGTGTTTCACTCTTTGAAGCAAAAGCAAAAATATCCATAGCATGGTAAGCATCTATCAAATCTTGATCCCTTAGCACTCCTGGAAAATGCACCCGCTCATTTACACCACCTCTCTTGAAATACCGTTTCATCTCTTCTTCAGCAGGCCCTTTTCCGATAACCAAAACATGCGCTTTACGTTTTTTTTGTAGAAAGAGACACAGTGGCTCCATTAGAAAATCTAAATTTTTCTCATCACTCAATCTTCCCAGATGCCCTACAACAAAAGCCTTGTGCGCAATGCCCAATTTTTTCCTCAACGAAACCCCACTCCCCTGACCGAAGGACTCCACGTCAACTCCAGTTGGCACAACATGGGTTGTTGTTTTGACATCACGTCGTTTAAGAACACGGCGAATGCTCTCACTGGGAACAATCACTCGATCAGCCATATTCGCAAAACCTGCTGACAATTGAATCAAAAACTGCTTGGTGCCATCGTTATCTAAAGGCAACATGTGCGTGTAGTCTTCAAAATTAGTGTGATAAGTGAACACTAGAGGAATGTTATATTGCCCCGCCATACGAAGCGCCATGTCACCCACAAAAAAAGGATGGTGCGTATGAATAACATCCGGCTGAAAAGCCTCAATCGTTTTTGAAGCTAAACCTGGAATCGGTAGATTTATGGAAAAGGACGTATGGGCGACATCTTTAACCGCAGGAACTCTGACCACTTTATTTTCTTTCTCAGGCATCCCCTCAAATTCAGGAGCAACCACAAGGACTTTATGTCCATGTTTCCTTAAACTCTCTGTAAAGATCTGAATCGATTTTTCCAGTCCACCCACAATGGGGGCATACGTATTTGTCATCATCAAAATGTTCATGGATTTGTTCCTTCTAAAAGGTACTCTGGATCTGTTGCGGCTAATTTAATGGCTTCACTTCCTAAAGGTTTCACAAAGAGTTCAGGTGTCATACCTTTCCAATCTGCCTTCCACTTAAGCTTGCGTTGCTGCCCTTCAGTAATCACCTGAATGGTTATTGGGCCAAAGGGCGTCGGTGCAGGGCCAAAGAATAAGGTTTCTTTACCGTATACCCACTCCACCGGTATTCCTGACAAAAGGACTAAACCTTCTTGCTCCTCGCGCACAAAAGCATTACGTATAAGCTGCAGCCATTCCGCCGAAGCCCACACGTGTTGGCCATCGCCCATGCACCCACCCAGAGTTTGTGGGTGTATCGCCTCAGGCCACTGTCCTGTAGGTGAAGCCATGTCAGCCAGCGCTTCTACCAACTCCCAAGAACGCTCATCTCCTTGTTGCATAAATACTTGTGCCATATGCAAGGTTAAATAAGGATTGATTCCAGAATGGCTCATGTCATGATAAAAACCATCATGAACTCTGCAATTTTTCCATAAATAATCCATCGTGGCGTGAATTCGACTGTCTTCTACTGGCCACAATTGCAGAGGATAAGCAACCGCTAAGGAACCAATAGCCCCTGAATCCATTCGCCTATACGGCGAGGAAGGCATCGCTTCCTCATTTAATCGCAACGCTGCGTAAGCCAATGACTTATCGATACAGTGCCTCAAGCTCTGTGCTTCATCTAGAAAATCTTGCTTCTCCTTATCCTTATCACTTAAAGCCGCAGCGGCTTCAAGACCGGCAACAGACCAGAAATCATCCCAAAAATAATAATCATTGGGCCCTAAGTGCTCTGCGCTAAAACCTGAAGGCAACAAACCTGAATGAGGCACGCCCTTATCAATGGGAGATCGTTTGCGTTGAATCCAATGCGCCGCTTTGCGCACAGACTGTTTCCATTCGGAAGACAATGGTGTCTGTGTCAGTTCTTGAAACCGTTTCACCAGCCATAACACTTGTCCATTGGAATCCCATTCCCCGTTTTGTGAACAGAAATAGCCATCCATGCGCTGCCTTTTTGGAAAGGTGTTCAAAACTTTGGTCGCTCTTTCTGTTAATCCCACACACAACATCGCATGCAAAATAAATACAGCATCCCGAAACCAGAAATGTTTATATGTGTATGGCCCTGGATAAACGTCCTCTTGGGTAGTATGCAGTATGACACTGCGCAGCGCATTATCATACAAACTCTGGATCTTAGAATCTGGAACGCTTAACTGACTCACCCCTTCCAAAGCTTTGCTCCACGCACCTACTGCTTCTGTTGAAGAATGTGGCTTAGCTTCAGGGCTTTCCCCTAAAGGTATTTCAACTGTGACTTTCTTATTCTGCCCGGGTTCAATACGGTACAAAGCCATCGCAGTCGCCATACCTACTGTGCAATTCATGCTTTGAACCTCAGGGTCATCCGCTATTGAACGCCCATAGACATCTCCGTCTGCATAAGCGGAATACAGCATTTTTTGGGGTGTTTCATGAAAAAGAACGCGGTCTTTGGCATTCACTTTCCAAACAGCTTTGCCTTTTTCCTTCACTATTTTATGGATAAAAGACACGCCTTCAGGGTTATAAGGCCTTAATGAAATTGCCAACCATCCAGCTGTTTGGCTCTGGGCAGTGCATTCAAGCTGACAAAAAAGCTCATCTTCTTTGGTCATCACAGATACTTGAGTATTCAGATTTGTGGACCCAAGATGGCTTTGCGATTCTAGTTGCTCCAAGTAATCACCAGTCCATTGCTGTGAAAAATGCTCTTGACTCAGCTGACTCGGTATTAAAAAATCTCCATCATCCGGCAAGATCCACGCATCTAAAGACCATCCATCATAATGAGGCGTCACTAACCCCCGTGGATCTACCAAGACATATTTGTTACTATCAGGTAATCCAACAGCCGTCCAATTGCGTTGCGTCATATTGATATGCGTAATGGAGAAAGCCCGAGGAACAAAAGAAATATCATTAGGATTAAACTGCCTGACTACCCAATAGGGCCAAACCCAATCTAGATTATGCTGAATCGCCTGAGAATTCATGATGCCGCGTGCTTGTAGCACGGTGGATAGCCGAATAAGCTCAACTGGAGCAGCAACTTCGGAAGGCTTAGCAAAGCGTTGGATTTGTGCCATAAAAGCTATGGGGTCCATAAACCCCTTAGCTCTAGCTACTCGACTGATAACAGACTTCCAAGAAAACCACTGTCGCCACATAATCTTTATTTCCTGGTTTTATTTATTCCACTCGGGTTTCAATCGACTCAATCGTTTCTTGTATGCCAATCACAAAAGTTACCGATTCTGTCCATTCGCGCATCTGTTGATCTAAAGTATCTCTATCAAGATCTGATGCCATACGATTGCCTGAATGTTTTGTTGTTTCATAAGTCCAGTATTCTATGCCAGTAGGATCCTTTTTCTTGTAATCAGGTTCCCCTCGCTGTATCAACAAACTCGTTGCAGAGCGTCCTATCCACAACTCATTGCGCTCAACCATACGATCATGCATCATTTGAGAGCGCAAACCGCAACCCAGATTCATTAATAAGAATCCTATACTGGCTCCTAATACCCACGTTGTTAAGAGAGTCCGTTTAAACATACTGGCTGTCCTTCAGTTGCCTTGCTTGAGCTTACAGTTTGATTTTCTTCTGATTCAGACATCATCTTTTCCATTTTTCTCTTCACTACCCGGCTTAGAAAGATTAGTAGCCCTACTGTAGCGATAATACCTAGAATTGTCAGTCCCCATTGCTGCCATGATCCATTTTCCGTACCCGAACCCCATTGTGAAATACTTCCCATAACTCTACCCATGTTCACATAAACCATCGTTCCAGGGATCATAGCTAACCAGGTAATCAACACATAGTCTCTTAGCCTTACAGGGCTAATCCCATAAAAATAGTTAAGCGGCGCAAATGGTAAGACAGGAGACACCCGAGACATCGCAATTGTCTTTTTACTGTGAGTCTCCAGCACCAGGCACAGGGCTTTGAGTTGTTTCTTTTCTTCAACATAATGCTTTACCTTAGTCGAAAACACATATCGAGCAATCAAAAATTGTACTGTAGCGGACAAGGTTGAAGCGAAAGAAACCAGCGCTAGACCAAACCAAAAACCATAAATGGCTCCTGCTGAAAGCGTCAAAATAGTTACAGGGAAAAAAGCCATGGGCAAGA
>JAJDCC010000244.1 GCA_029261015.1 Candidatus Omnitrophota bacterium
CATCATGGAATAATAGCGGCCCTTTTGCACTTGTGGCCGAGACACCACGCCCCCGGTGTCCTTCAATTGCTTTAGAGCATCCACTGTCAAATCCACACAGGCCTGAGTATTAATGGACCGCACATGCTCAATACGATGCTGCCGACCAAAGACCAATTGCTTTTGCCCCACAATTGCGCCGGTATCAAATATTTCTTCAACTAAATGCAATGTGGTCACCAATCGATGAAACTCCCCATGATAGATGGCCCATAAATGAGAATCCAATCCCCGATAGTGTTCTGGATCGCCCCCATGCAAATTCAAACAAGCCAGGCGAGGAATCTGAATCAATTCACTAGGCAGTTTTCCTGTACCAAAAACAACAATCACATCAGGGGCTAATTCGCGCACATGAGCAACTGCATCTGAATCGCTGATATTTTCAAAAGTCTCACTCTTAACGATACTCTCGATAGGCTTAACATCATTCTTTAGCAGCTCCATCTCTTCGAAAGCATCACGCTGATACTCAAAAGCATGAGCCGTAGAAAAAGGTGGATGAATCGATGAATTTTCAATCACGACACTGAACCACTCAAAAGACTTCATCACCTGTTCGGTAAAATAAGCATGATGATGCGTTTGTGTCGTCAGTAAAACAACTTTCATAAAATATCTTCGGACTTAATCGGGTCTCCAAAAGCCAAATCTCGGATCAACACCCGACCAATCAATTGCTGCTCATTACCTGGATCAATGCCTCCACCAGGACGAATCCACGTCAAATCATCCGGCGTGATTTGATGCCCCTTAGGCAAATCCGCACTAGCCACAATGGACCGCCGAATCGCAACAGAGATATTTTGCTCTACAGGCTGCACAATTTTTTGCTTACGGCCCAATAAGGTTTCTGCCAACCGAACTTGTCGAATTAGAGATTTCATCCCTTCAGGATCCGCTGAAAGTTGGTGATCTCTAAAATCTGAGAAATTTTTATCTAAAGTGAAATGTTTTTCAATAATACGTGCACCTAAAGCAACGGAAAGGACTGCTGCCTCAAGTCCTTCAGTGTGATCAGAATAGCCCACGGTAATACCCGGCAACTGCTCAGCCAACAACTGAATGGCTTTTAGATCCGCATTCTCAGGCTCAACGGGATAACTGCTCACACAATGCAGCAAAGCAAATTTATGGTCAGCTATCAGATCAGGCGCTGTGTGACACACAAAATTCGCAATTTTCATCACATGATCTTCATCGGAAGCACCACTTGAAACCACAGTCGGCAGCCCTTTTTGAATCACTCGTTCAATCAGTGGAAAAAAGTTGTTATCACCCGACGCGATTTTGAATCCATCGACAATCTTGCTCAAGAAATCTGCACTCTCTAAATCAAATGGAGTGGACAAGAATAGCAACCCCTTGGCTTTTGCATAGGCTGCAAGTTTCTCAAACTCAGCATAACTCAGTTCAAAACCTTTAAGACGATCAAAGCGTTGCGCATCACGCTGACTCACATAAAATTCAGTGCGGAAAGTTTGAAATTTTACCGCATCCACACCGGCTTCATGCGCACGATCAATCAACTGAAGCGCCGTATCAAAACTGCCTTCATGATTGTTACCAATCTCTGCCACAATCAAGACACGGTTTTGCGTGTTCAATTCACCTATAATCATATGGACACCGCCGCATTGGCATGTCGATGCAAGACATACTGAGACCCTTGCAATCGAAACCCACATTTTTCATACAAACGAATAGATGGAATATTAGCGATCTGAGTTCCCACCCTAAGCATTCTATTCTCCCCCTTGTATTGCCGAATAAATGCCTGCACGAGTTTTTCCCCAATCCCTTGACCTTGATGACTTGTAACCACTCCCACTAAATCAATCACGAACACCTCAGCTGAATCTTCAACTTTTTTATTTACAGCCAAAAAGCCCACCACTTTACCTGCTTGCTCAGCCACCAATACAGCCTCACCATATTGGCCTGTCACATAATTTTGCATCCAGGCCGACTTCACTTGATCAGCATCTGTATTGTCTAAATTGGGATCCAAATGAAAGCGCGAATACCGAAATGTTTCTTGCGCCATCACTATCACAGATGGAGCATCACTGGCTTGCAATAATCGAACTCCCGTGATATTGGCTTTTTCATTATCAGCACTTTGACGCTCATCAGCTTGCCACTGCATTAACACATTCACATCAACGACACAAAAGCCAACATCCGTCAATTGAGCAACAACGCTCACATTCAATGTGTCAATTTTTGCAAAATAGAAATCATTCCCATTTTCTTGCCATTGTTTGACTAGGCCTTCACGCGCAGTTGTGTCTAAACCAGCCGTACCCAACTGCAACTGCCACGTTCGCACTCCCAAACACTTCGTCAACCACACATCTTCTGTACAAGAAAACATCGTTAGGCTGTGACGACTTCTGGTACGGGTTTGCTACGATCAAATTCACGGTACCATTCGATGTATTCTCTAAAGCCTTTTTCAATTGGATAAGCAGGCTCATAGCCAAGCAAATCCCGTGCTTTATCAACAGATAATGTGCCACGGAAAGGCATGAGCTTATCCCGTTCCTGAAATTTAACGTCTATTTCTGGAAACTCTGCCTTCACGACATCAATCAAATCTTGTATCGACCTTGAGCCTCCATAAGTGACATTGAATGTCTGATTCATTGCTTTGGGATTACCTATGGTCAAACAAATCCCCTCAACCAAATCCTTGATGTAAGTGAAATCCAACTTCTCTTGTCCATCACCATCAACTCGCAGCTCTTTACCTTCTAAAGCATTTTCAATAAATACTTGGCCTACACGTCGACTCACACAACGGGGTCCATATAAAGCGGAAGGGCGTATGATGGTATATGGCAAATCAAACACTTGCTGATATGCAATCACAATTTTTTCACCCGACAACTTCAACGCACCGTAAATCCCAATTGGATTCAGCTCATGATCTTCACTGACCTCTGGCGTCTTAAAGTTGCCATACACCATACTCGATGAAAAATAGATAAACTGCTCAACCTGGCCACGCGCACAGTCTAATGCATTTTCTAAAGTACGCAGGCTGTGATCAAAAGTACTGTATGGGTTTTTATTCGATTTACCCGCATGAGCCACTGCTGCTAGATGCACAATGGCATGCGGCTTGATTTTATGATTCAGCAATTCGCCTAATTCTAGATAATAACGCGCATCCACAGGATGCAAAGCAATACCCCTTTGTCGCAAAATATCCATACGCTGATGAATGATACGTAGATACATTTCGCTGTTGGGTACCGTACTCGTGCTAGAGGTAAAATGTAAGAGGTTGTTCACCTGCAAACTGTCTACAATATGCACTTCAGCGCCTTTATCCTGTAAAGCTAACGCTAAGTTATGTCCGATAAACCCAGCTCCGCCAATCAAAGCTACGCGTTTTCCTGCAAGGGATATGTTCATGATGCTAGCTCCTCTTTCCACCGGGTTAATGTTTCAATAATCATTTGCACATCATCGGAACTCAAATGTGGACCAACAGGTAAAGCGATGGCTTCATCACTGATCTTTTCAGCACCAGGATAAGCTTCTGCTTCATATCCATATTTTTTTGCATAATAAGTCATGCGCGGTACCGGTTGCGGATAATAGATACTGGTGCCTACACCTTGAGCCTTTAAGAATTCAATGGACTCGTTGCGTTTCCCCGCAAACGGACCGTCTAAAACGACAACGAGACAGTAGTGGCTGTTTTTGAGTTGAGTCGATTGAGAATCCACAACACTCAAACCGTCGATTGACTCAATAGCGGTCTTGAGTTGTGTGAAATTCTTAGCGCGCGCTGCAAGCAATTCATCTAAACGACTGACTTGTACGCGACCCAAAGCTGCCTGCAGTTCACTCATCCGATAATTCAAGCCCAAATGGGGCACATCATACACACCCGGAACTTTCCGCTCTTGATGCGTACGGTCTACCCCAAAAGCACGCAAATAATTCACCGAAACGGCCACATCTGCATGTTTGGTAATGAACATGCCTCCTTCAGCTGTCGTCATGTGTTTGACAGGATAAAAAGAAAAGCACCCCGCATCGCCCCAAAGCCCAACATGCTTTCCATCAATGCGGCTACCAACAGCCAACGCACAGTCTTCAATGACAATTAAGTTGTGTTTTTCAGCAATGCGCATGATAGCTGGCATATCACATGGGATACCAATGTAGTGAACTAAACCAATCGCTTTAGTTTCTGGAGTTATGGCAGCTTCGATTGCTTCGGGAGTCATATTGCCTGTACGGACTTCGCAATCAACAAAAATAGGTTTTGCCCCAACCCATTCCACGGCATGCGCAGTCGCCGTGTGCGTTTGGGCAGGGACGATCACCTCATCGCCTGCACCAATCTTAAAATGTAAATAGGCAAGGTGTAATGCTGCCATGCACGAACTCACAGCCAAAGCATGTGCCCCCTCCCCTACAAATTGGGCAAAATCACTTTCAAACCCCTTACACTCAGGACCATGAGTCAAAATAGGACTCTCTAAAACAGCCATCACCGCATCTTTTTCAGCCTGCGTGATTGATGGCCTAGCAAATGGAATATTGCGTGTTGTCACGGTACTCATGAATACTCTATCTCCACATTCGCTTGCGTATGCAATGCCTCATCAGCGGCCACGCAAGCACTGATTAAATCAAATTCATGTTGTGCTGCTTTTAATGAATCCTCGTTTTTTAAAATAGCGCGAACAAAACCCGGAATTAAATCGCCTTTATGTGCTGGCAACACTGCCAAATCAATTCTTTGTGGTTCACTTTCAGGATCACGTGTTTTGTGTAACCGTGGCCCTTGATCGTCTAAGACGAAAGTGGCTTCGGTACCAAAAACACGCAAAACATGTTGATGCTTATGCACACAACCAAAATTAGCTGTGATCCGTCCAACCATGCCTGATGCAAAGGTATAGGTTGATGCCACATAATCCCTATAATGAAAATCTGTGTCTTCGGTACAAATGCGATTACCCACTGCAGAGACGGTTTGCGGTCGCTGTTGTGTCAACCACAGCATAAGGTCCAACAGATGCACCCCACCTCCCTGCATCACCGAATAATCGACAACATCTTTGCGCCAACCCTCTGTGATCTTATGCAATCGACCAAATAAATAGTCTCCATCGATAGCATAAATACGACCCAATTCACCTTCTTGAATAGCTTGACGCAACCAACGATAAATGGGTGCTGCTCTCAGCACTAAATTGGACATCAAGTGCGTCTGTCCATGAGCAAGCCACGTAGCCTTCACTTCTGTGAGTTCTTGCAGCGAACGGCACAAAGGTTTTTCAATAAACAAATGTTTCTTAGCTTTTAATGCGGGGATCACTTGCTCAAAATGAGCATCATCAAATGAAGCCAGAACGATCAAATCCAAATCAGCATCATTGAGTAGCGTTTCAAATTGCGTTGCGCAAGCCTTGGCACCTATCTCTTTTTGCAACTGATCAGAGCGCTCTGCATCCAAATCATAAAGCCAAGACAACTCGCACCCAATCAACTTTAATGCACGTGCATGCTGTTCTCCTACTCCTAATCCGACAACAGCAGCATTCAATGAATGCTTATGGGTTAGGCTGGATTGAGTGTTTTGGACCTGAACTGAAATGAATCCATCTCCTCTTCTGAAAGCTTCGCCAAGCGCTTCAAATCCTCTAATGTGTCAATCGCAAAACTGTGCTGAGCCCAATGCGGATTGCCTGATTCAATGTTAAAGATCTGGAATTGTTCCGGATGCAAATAAAAAATCGGAGTGACATGTTCGCTTTCATTTGCCGACAACTTTTTTGCATCAATCTTTAAAAGCGTATCCGCGCGAATCAGTTCCGCATTTTTACCTTTGGGAAAGGTGCGCGGATAAATGGTTGTGACCAAATCTAATTCAGCTTGCCGTGCATCAATGACTTCCTGAAGCACAGCAGCATCCAAAAGCGGACTATCTGCGCTGATCCTCAGCACCCATTCGCAAGGTTGAGATTTGAGTGCCTTTTGAAACCGTGCAAAAACATCCTTTTCAGGCCCCCGAAACACCGTGATGTCTTTATCTTGCAAATAAGACGCCACTGGATCGTCTGAGGCATTCTCACTCGTTAGAACCGTAATCGCCTTACGCGGAATCACCTGCGCAACGCCTTCAATAACCCAATCCAATAACGGACGGCCTTTGAAGGGTGCCAGTACTTTTCCCGGTAGACGCTCAGAAGTCATGCGAGCTTGTATGAACGCGCGAATGGATAGCATAGGCTGTCCCCCTAAACTAAGTGCTACTCTTCTGGTGAAGTGTCCAAAAGATGAATGCGCTCACGAAAATATGGAATGGTTTTCTGCAAACCGTCTTGGGCATCTACCGTCGGATTCCATTTCAACAATTTCTGAGCCTGAGAAATATCAGGCTTACGTTGTTTAGGATCATCTTGCGGCAGATCTTTGTAGACGATTTCACTTTTCGATTCAGGTATCAGTTTCAAAATCGTTTCAGCTAATTGCAGAATAGTCCATTCATGAGGATTGCCAATATTGACCGGCTGATGATAATCCGCCTGCATCAAACGACATATCCCTTCCACCAAATCATCAACATAACAAAAACTACGCGTCTGCTGCCCCTTACCAAAGACGGTAAGCGGTTCATCGCGCAATGCCTGCGAAACAAAAGCTGGTATCGCACGCCCATCTTTCAAACGCATCCGAGGTCCATAAGTGTTAAAGATACGGATAATCCGTGTATCCACACCATGGTAGCGGTGATAAGCCATCGTCATTGCTTCAGCAAAACGCTTGGCTTCGTCATAAACCCCACGTGGACCGACAGGGTTCACATGCCCCCAATACGTCTCTTTCTGAGGATGCTCTTGCGGGTCGCCATAGACTTCAGAGGTTGAAGCTAAAAAGAAACGCGCCTTCTTTGCCTTAGCAATACCCAATGCATTCCATGTCCCTAACGAACCGACTTTCAAAGTAGGAATGGGATACTTAAGGTAATCCAGCGGACTTGCTGGTGAAGCAAAGTGAAGCACATAATCAATAGGCCCCTGCGGTTCATAGTGTGTGGAGATGTCACACTCCACAAACTCAAACCCTGAAGTCGTACGCAGATGAGCAATGTTATCTTTGGAGCCGGTGATGAAATTATCTAAACACACCACCTGGTGACCATCTTTAAGAAAGCGATCGCAAAGATGAGAACCTAAAAAACCTGCTCCCCCCGTGACTAAAATCCTCATGGATGGCTGACTCCCGAATCCGTAGGAACCCCTTCTTGCTGCACAGGTTCAGCAGCTGGCGCTGACTGATAGGTATGGACACCTGGCGTTGATTCCTCCGCTCCCGGAGCTTTTTTAAGGATTTTAATACCACGATGTTTATTGGGTAGGCGCTTAATATAACCTTTTCTTTCTAAAGCATTTAAGCGGTCGATCACGGACTTGTAGGACACGATCTCGCACCCGTCCTGTATTTCGCGAATAAAGGGTGCATGCCTATTTTTGTCCAAATACGTTTCCAAAAACTCCAAAACCGACTTCTGTTTTTGAGTGAGCACGAATTTTGACACGGCTGCCCTCCTGGGTTTAGGATTACTGTGAATGGTTAAAAAATATTACTATTTTTACTAAAGATGGTCAAGTGTTATTACGTATTATTGAATCATTTATTTTTTTGATAAAACTCACAGCAAAAGCTTAACCAACTATACTTTTGTGCTGAATTAATGTTAAATCTCAATGTTTTTGCAAGAAACATTACTTAAAGTTCATTAAGAATGCTTAATCTTTGTGCATAACCCTCACTTTTGATTATCGCACACTCTCAGCTAAGCACAACTAGACACCTTTCCCTCACCTTAAGATTATCTTGCGACTCACTTATCCTGCGCCCTGATAAAAGCAGAGACCTTTCTACTAATAAAAGGTGACTGTCCCCTTTTTGAAATCTGCTATGATCTTTCTATGGATGACTATCAATTTCGCGAATGCCTGAGCAAAGCATGCTTTTTGCGGTACCCCATCGTCGAAGAAACCCCTCAAGCGATGCTCTGCCCTCGGTGTCATCAAAACACACGTAAAATTCCAGTACCCAAACCCGAACGGGCTCCGGTCCATTCACAGCTGTCCGATTCCCCGGCTTTACAGGTATTAGTAGACAATGTGCGCAGTCTGCACAATGTGGGAGCTATCTTTCGATCAGCAGACGGCGTAGGCGTCCAACACATCTATCTGTGCGGCATAAGCCCTTCTCCAGAAAATAAGAAGCTCCAAAAGACTGCACTCGGATCGCAGGAATCTGTGAGTTGGAGCTACGCAACAAACGGTTTAAAGCTAGCGCGTCAATTGATCGCTGAAGGGTTTTGTTTGTGGGCGCTTGAAGATCAGCCCGGAGCGGTTTCGTTATTCGAAAGTAACCTACCCCTCCCCAAAGAACCACTGGTACTGGTGGTGGGTCACGAAAGGATCGGAATCGATCCAGAAATTTTAGCTTTGTGTCAGAAGATTGTGCATTTGCCCATGTTAGGACTGAAGGATTCGTTGAATGTTGCGGTGGCTTTTGGTGCAGCGGTCTATCAATTAAGATTGGGTTTAGGTTCTTCTGTCACATTAGATGACTGAGCAAAAATCCATTTGTTCACCATCTTTGCTAAGCGTTTCATCTCGACCGGCTTACTGATGTAATCACTCATGCCTGCTTTGAGACAAATTTCACGATCACCTTCCATGGCATGGGCTGTCATCGCGATGATGGGAATATGCTTAAACCCACTGTCCTCAGATCGAATCTTTCGCGTCGCCTCATAACCATCCATGACAGGCATCTGACAATCCATCAACACCACATCAAAAGTGGTCGCTCTGAGCTTTTCGATAGCCTCTGCACCATTATTAGCTATTTCAACAGCACAGCCAATTTTTTCTAACATGCGCTTACCCACTTTTTGATTGATCACATTGTCTTCAACCATAAGCACATTAGCTGATCTTCCCAACTTCTGGATTTGTTGCCCCGCAACTTCTTGCAAAGCGACATCCTTATCCTGCGAAGATCCTTCAGATAATAATCCCATCACCGTAGAATACAGTCTGGCAATCTTGGTGGGCTTCATCAGCAAAGCAGAAAACAATTTTTTTGATTCGGCATGTTCTTGCGTTAACCCAATCGAACTCAACAAAATCAAAGGTAACCGTTTTGCCGAAGGAATTTTTTTAATCATAGACGCTAAGGTAGCCCCATCCATTTCAGGCATTTGCATATCCAAAATGGCCAAATCAAAGGCCTTACCAGACTGCAATACCTGCAGTGCTACTTTTCCCAGTTCAGCAGTTTCTGACACCATGCCCCAAGACTCTACTTGCTTTGAAAGAATGAGTCGATTGGATTCATTATCATCAACGATCAACACTCTCTTCCCCATCAGTGCAGGTTGATTGCCTTGCAGATACACTCGCTGCTCACTTGTTGCCGCCTGCGTTTTAATGAAGAAAAGAAAACTCGACCCCTTACCTTCAGAGCTTTCTACTGTTATGCTGCCGCCCATTAACGCAACGAGCCTTTTGCAGATAGCCAAACCTAATCCTGTACCCCCATATTGACGAGTTGTGGATGCATCTACTTGACTGAAAGATTCAAACAATTTACTCAGTTTATCCTGTGGAATCCCAATACCACTATCTCGTACCGCAAAATGCAACTCGCAAGAATCCTTTGCAACAGCCTTCATTCCCAGTGTGACAGTAATCTCGCCTTCGGAGGTGAATTTCACCGCATTACTCAATAAATTGATTAGGATTTGGCGCAGCCGTGTGATATCCCCCACAATAGCTGGAGGCACCTGGGGATCTACTTCATAAATCAAATCCAAATTCTTCTTAGCAGCTGAAGTCGCAACCACATCTAAAGCGGATTCAACGCAATCTCTCACATCAAATGGACGCTCTTCCAAATCCATCTTGCCGGCTTCAATTTTTGAAAAATCTAAAATATCATTAATCAATGTCAACAAAGAGTCAGAACTGGTCTGAATGGTTTCTGCAAAATCCCTTTGTTCATGATCTAATTTGCTTTGCAATAGCAATTCAGTCATCCCAATAACAGCATTCATCGGGGTGCGAATTTCATGACTCATATTAGCTAGAAAGCTACTTTTAGCTCGTGTCGCCTCTTCAGCCACTTGTTTAGCTTCTTCTAGATCCTTATTGGCCTCTGTTAACTGCTGCGTACGCTCTTCGACTCGAAGTTCAAGACCTGCATTCACCTTATCTAAGGCGAGTGCTGTATTGCGCAAGCGCACCAATATATAGGCGGTATATAGAATCAATAAAAGTGCCAACACATAGAGCAACAATCTGAAAACCTGGGCTTTATCATTAATGCGTTCGTGCGCCTGCGCATAACTTTGTGATAGCGATTCTAAACGCTCTTGTGTAGGCACACCGAGAAAATCACTCACCAGCCGATCTACCGCAGATTTCTGGTCTACAATGATTTTGGCATGCCCCAACATCACCTTAACTGGAAATTCTAACTCTTCATCAAGGGTGGGCACTAATAGTCGCATTGCTTCAATATCGCGCCTCACCAATGCCTGTACTTCCTTTGAAGTCGCTAACGTATACATCAATGTATGCTCAGCAATGCTATTTGAAAGTGCGGCTAGCGATTTTGATTTGGAATGCGTTTCTATTAAGCCTTTGAGTTGCAGCACCGTGCGGGGGAAGATTGCTAATGAATTATTGAGTGTGGCATTCTCAGAAGAAAATTCAGTAAGGATATCCTGCTTCTGATTTAATGTAGCTTCGAAGATATTCAAATGATCTAACAAGGCAGCATCGCCATAACTTTTTAGTGATAAATCTCCATCCCTTAGCTCATAGATGGTCTGCGCCATATCTTCCAAGTTCTCTGTATAAATATCATGTGTGGTCAACAAACCCAAACGCATAGTCACTACAGCCTGACTCAACACCGCATCTAAATGTTTGAGGGACCTTAAACTTCCTGTAATGGCATAGTGTTTTTCTGGGTCTGCCCCACGCGTTTGGCCATAGCAAAAAGTGAGCCCCAAAAACAAAGCCCCCCAAACTGCTATATGTCTCATGGAGAAGTGCTTCATAAAGGCTGCCCTTCATACTCTCCGGTGAGCGTCTTTAAATAGAGAACAATTTTGTCTACTTCGTCTTGGCTCAATTGAAGTCCTAACTGATATTTAGACATCACCTGGACCGCTTCTTCTAAAGTTTCGGCTGAACCATCATGAAAATAAGGCGCTGTCAGTTCTACATTACGCAGCGATGGGACTTTAAATTTGTAACGGTCCTCTTCATTGCCTGTCACATTAAACCGACCATAATCTGCCTCGGTAATATTGCCACGATCTTCAAAATAGTTAGCCATCTTACCCATGGTTTGGAACATGTTTCCACCCAGCAACTTCCCTTCATGGCATACGGTACAACCAATACGCTTGAAGATGGCATACCCCTCTTTTTCTTCGGCACTGATGGCCTGATCATCCCCCTTAAGGTACAGATCAAAACGAGAGTTCGGTGTGACAAGCGATTTTTCGAAGGTCACAATGGCATCACGCACATTGTCAGTCGTGAGTCCCTCTTCATATGTTTTTTTGAATCGCTTCACATAGTCTGCATCCTGTTGCAAATTGACAATGACTTCAGGCCAAGACATGCCCATTTCTTTATGATTTTCAACGGGGCCATTTACCTGCTCCAACAAGTCTTCTGCCCGACCATCCCAAAATTGCTTGAAATGAAAACGCGTATTAAACACACTCGGTGAATTGATATCGCCAACTAAACCATGAATACCGACAGACTTAGCCAGCCCATCCGCCCCACCTTTGCTCAAATCGTGGCAGGATGCGCAAGAAATCGTATTCGTTTTAGACAAGCGCGTATCATGAAAAAGAGCGCGTCCTAAAGCAACACGATCCTCATCTAGGGGCTCAATATCAGGAATGGGAAAAACAGGCTCACGGCGCAGCTTAGACGACAAACTAGACGAGACAAGCTTAACCACCTTCGCTTTAGCTTTCACTCTATGTTTCACCGGCTCTGAATCATTCTTAGGCATCCACGATATAATCAAAGCAAGCAAGCAAACGCCCAATAAAACCCACGGCAACACAATAAACCATTGCGGTGTGTCTTGCGCATTCCGTTTAAACTGCTTAAATGCTTCATCTAATGACCAATCTCCTGGTCCTATCAGAATCAAAGCTATCAAAGGAGAGATCAACCCAAAGTCACGGATCGCTATCGGGTCATAACCAAGCTCAAAAACAATTGCCCCCAGCAACACAGCACAGATCCCAGCTAAAACACGGGTGCCGATTCCTAAAATTAAGAGGAAGCCGAGTAAAAACTCAACTCCCCCTTGGATAGATAAAAATTGATTTGGATTCAGGTGGAAGACTTCTAAAATCCAACGAACCATGCCACCTTCAATATAAATAATCCACTGCTCAGGGGATAAAAGTTTATCCACACCAAACAGCAGGAAAACCGTTCCGACACCTAGCCTTAATACTAGATTACTGATGTTGAGAAGTTTATCTTTTGTCATATTTTTGCATATTCCTGTACTATACAAAAACATACCATATGATAAAGATTAACGACTACAACAGGGGGGAGATATTTCACACGCCTTTTTATTACGTGTTATTTGAGAAGAGAGCTAGCGGTAATACCACATCACATCATTATCGGCTTCACGAAACTTGCCGTCTTTTTCTAAAATAATGCCTTCTGCCACGCGATGCCCAACACCTGATAAAGAAAAATAAGTAGGCCACCACCAAGTGGGCATGAAAGCGCCTACAACAAATAAGACCTCCCCATTATTCCATTCTTCAGCGCTAAAATCATATTGAATCGCCTTACCGTCGGCCACTTCTTCGCCTTCTATGGAACGCGCAAGCAACTCGTGGTCATGGGGCGCTTTTTGGATTTGCTCCATCCGTTTACGTAAACCATCACACGCAGACTCCAACAGTTTGCGGTTATTCTTACAACTGCACTTGCCAAGAGCCAGCCTAAAGGTACCAGGCATCTATAGTTCCTCAGACTCTATCGACAAAGAGTCATTATTCAACGCCTTAATTTCACTATAAAAAACGACCAATACCACCGTTTTAAAAACCCCGAAAACAGCCTGAACCATCAGCACCAAAATAGGATGCCCAAGTAAAACGGTCAGTAAACCCACACCGACGAGCAACGCACCCAAAGCCAGCATTTCCTTAAAATAGTTTTTCAGCCACTGTTGACTCAGACTGAAAGAATCAAAAATACTGCAAGGCTCTAAGATGACCAACGTGCTGGCCAAACCACAAACAACTGCCAAATAAATACCAGGAACAATCAACACCACAGCCCCACCCACTACCAGCAAACCATACAAGAGGTTCACGATAAAAAAACGCCACCAATTGCGCAGCCCCCATGAAAAAGCCAAACTGATATTCACACCCCCATCAGCCCCTTCTTCCTGCTCCTGAACGGGTACCAGCCCCTGCCAGGTCGCGTGCATCAGCGTGACTTGCAAGATGAGATAAGCCATGAAGGTAAACACCCAAAAACCTCCCATCACTCCGGTCGTCGAGAGACCATTGAGTGCCAGAAGGTTAAGTCCGTGGATCATAAAATACCAGAAAGCAAATTGATAAAATAAGGTGGGCTGAGACTTGATGTGTTCTGCAGCTTTTTGAAAAACACTGACGATCATAAAGATGCCATTAGGGTTGATTGGAGCGGGTGGCGGGAATCGAACCCGCATGACTAGCTTGGAAGGCTAGGGCACTACCATTGTGCTACACCCGCGAGTGAAAAGTATGGGCAGGATAGGGTTCGAACCTATGTAGGAAATTAATCCGACAGGTTTACAGCCTGTTGCAATTGACCACTCTGCCACCTGCCCATAAAAACTCAAATTTTCAAAGCCGGCGAGAGGATTTGAACCCCCGACCCACGGTTTACAAAACCGTTGCTCTACCCCTGAGCTACGCCGGCATATGCTCGAAGCGTAAGGGGTATTCTATCCACTATATCGCTCGCAATCAAGCCTATCTCTCCAACTTCTTTTGCAGCCGCATCTGCAGCCGCTCCGTGCAAGTAAACACCGAGGGTCGCAGCATGCTCCAAACTGAGATTCTGGGCCAGTAAAGCGCCAATCATTCCAGCTAAAACATCGCCTGTACCCGCAGTCGCCATACCTGGGTTCCCCGTTTCATTGATATACATTTGTCCCTGTGGACCAGCGACTACCGTGCCATGCCCTTTAAGCACCACCCACAAATTCCATTTTTTGGCCAGCAACTCTGCAGCGTCTTCCCGATTATCTTGCACATCAGATGTAGACCATTTCAGCAGTCGAGCCATTTCTTTGGGATGCGGTGTCAAAATAAACGGCTTATCTTGAATCTTTTTGAAGACCAAGGCATCTTGCGAAAGGCAATTCAGCGCATCGGCATCTAATACCGTTGGCAGCGTCAGTTTAGGTAAAAAATTGAACAACAGTTCACGTGTTGCAGGATTTTGCGATAAGCCCGGACCAATGACTGCAGCTGTTTTCTCTTTCAATAATTCCTGTATCGGCTCAAGCGCTCGAATATTCAACACCCCTTCATCACTACATGGCAAAGGCTTCGCCATCACTTCAGTGAGTTTAATAGCGACAATGGTGTGAATATCTGCCGGTGTCCCTAAACTCACCAAACCCGCACCTGTTCGCATGGCCGCTTGAGAACATAAGGCCGCTGCTCCTGAATATCCTTTCGCCCCGGCTAATACAAATAAGTGACCATAAGTTCCTTTGTGCGAATGAGCTACACGCTGAGGCAGCAACCCTAATTGGACTTTTGTCATGATTTCACCACTATGGCGTTGGCTACCGCTACAGAATCCACATGCGCAATGCTGATATGAATTTCGAGCTTAGAATAGGCTTTTGCACGTGAGGCCTTACCTTGTGCATTCAGCAAACGAATATGTGGCCTACCAAATTTGTCGTTGTACAATTCAATTTCTTTCATCGCCGGTTTTAGAGAGGAGTCAATTTGTGACAGCGCCTTAATCACGGCTTCTTTGGCTGCAAAACGCCCCGCCAGATGCAAAAACCGCGTACGAGGGCGCGAATCAGAATAATCCGATTCCACGGATGTAAAGACACGTTGAATAAAAGCTTTGCCTGTACGTTTGATAGCTTGTTTTAATTTCGCCACCTCAACCACATCCACTCCGCAACCCATCTGTGTTTTTACTTTAGCCATAGTGTCCTTAAACGCTTTGCCTGGCAATGCGCCGTGTTCGCTTCATTGCACGCAACATGTCCTTAACCGCCGCATTAAACCCCACCGAAAGCGATTGCATCACAATCGAATAACCAATATTGAGTTCTTCAATTTCCG
This sequence comes from Candidatus Omnitrophota bacterium, assembly GCA_029261015.1. GTDB lineage: Bacteria > Omnitrophota > Gorgyraeia > Aquiviventales > Aquiviventaceae > JAJDCC01. The sequence goes on from JAJDCC010000244.1 coordinate 15,473, forward strand.
GAATGGATGCTATGGCATCAACATTGTGCACATCTAATCCATGTCCAGCAGCCACAATTAAACCCGCTTGGCTAGCAGCTGTTGAGGACTTTTGCATGGCTTTTAATTGCTGTTGCTGAGTCCGTTTGGAAAGCGCATCTGCATAGCCCCCGGTATGAAACTCTATCGTTGAAGCTCCCAGTTTTTTTGTCGCCTGCCATTGCGCTTCATCTGCATCAATAAACAAACTGACATCAATTCCCTTTTTATGAAATTGCTCGACCAAAGGCTGGAGTTTTGTGAATTGCTTAACCACATCTAGTCCCCCTTCAGTTGTCAACTCTTGACGTCGCTCAGGAACCAGCGTGACCTGTTGAGGAACCACTTTCAATGCTATAGCCACCACATCTGCAGCAATCGACATTTCTAAATTGAGCGGAATTGACAACGCCTTTTTTAAGCGTTTAATGTCATCATCCTGTATATGGCGGCGGTCCTCTCGCAAATGCGCCACAATGCTGTGCGCACCTGCATCTTGTGCTTTTAATGCAAATGCCACTGGGTCAGGAAACTTACCTAAGCGTTGCTGACGCAAAGTAGCGATATGGTCTACATTCACACCTAATCGTATGGATTTATTCTGACGCATTCTCACTTACTCCTAAAGCAATCACTTGCCTCATTCTCAAAAACTGCTGCACTTGCGCCACATCATGCACACGCACCACATGCACCCCTTGATCAG
>JAJDCC010000245.1 GCA_029261015.1 Candidatus Omnitrophota bacterium
ATTGTGTGTAGTGGGTTTGGAGATTTTACTTTTGGCAGAGCAGGGAGGGTTAGCGCGAGGAGGAGGATTAAGTTACAAGCAATTTTTTGATCCTTTTGCTTCTGGGGTCATCATTTTATTCATGGGTGGGTTTTTGCTTTCGCGTGCTGTGACCAAATATGGATTGGATGGTGTGATAGCGCGACACTTGATACAGCCTTTTGCAGGGTCTCCGCGCTCATTGATTTACGGAGTGCTGTTGGTGACAGGTGTTGTGTCGATGTGGATGTCTAATACAGCAACCGCTGCCATGATGTTGGCTATCGTCTTACCGATTGTGAATCGTATAGATCCGGATGACAAGTTTCGGCAAGGTTTGATTTTAGCTGTGCCCTTTGGCGCCAATATTGGTGGTTTAGGCACACCTATTGGAACGCCTCCCAATGCTGTGTGTTTGGCACAGTTGCGTTTGATGGGATACGACATGGGGTTCACGCAGTGGATGCTGATGGCTGTGCCGATGATGTTGATCATGATGTTTGTCGCTGGTTTGTTGATCTACACCTTCTTTAAACCTAAGAAACACTATCGGTTTGATAAAGAAGTGATTGATATGCCACCGATCACCTTAAAGGGGTGGCTGACGATCATTATTTTAGGCATTACGGTTATCTTGTGGTTGACGAGTCAATTTCATGGCATTCGAGAAGCCGTTGTGGCACTGCTTGCGGCTGCAATGTTGACGGCGTTGAGTGTGCTCAACCGGCATGATGTGCGGTCGATTGATTGGGATATTTTGATTTTGATGTGGGGAGGCTTGTCACTTGGGACGGCGATGTCAGCCACTGGTTTAGATGTTTGGTTGGGCGATGTGGCATCAGGCGGGATGTCAACAGGTTGGGTGCCTTTGATTTTTGTGGCATTGGCTGTAGGGCTTTCAACTTTTATGAGTAATACGGCTACGGCCAACTTGCTGATCCCGATTGCCATTGCTATGAGTGTGGGGAATCCCATTTATCTGTCTATTTTAACGGCATTTGCGTGTTCTTTTGCGATGGCGCTGCCGGTGTCGACGCCGCCCAATGCCATTGCATTCTCTTCGGGCGAATTGAATTCTAAACACCTTTTAGTAGTGGGGGCATTAGTTTCTGTGATTGGTTGTGTGCTGTTGATTTTAGGGTATAAAGTCATACTGCCCATGGTCCTATAGTTGGAGGTTTTGATGAAAAGGTTTTGGGGTGGATTGTTGACCGTAGCGCTCTTAATAGGAGTGCCAGCCGCATACGCTGCGGATGATTGGAATTTGTGGCAAGAAGCAATTATTCCTGTGTATCAAAAAGGCAATTATTCGGCTACATTAATTGAACATATTCGTTTTCGCGATGACTTTTCGGAGATTTTTTTTACGCAGGCCAAAATTAAAAATCACTATGTGTTCCACCCGAATTTTTCAGCGGCACTTAACTACAGCTATATTGAACTAAAAGGGGCAGGGAACCATTGGCGTGATGAACATCGGCCTGAACTAGAACTGTATCCAAAAATCGCCTTCGGCGATTGGGTTTTTGAAAACCGCAATCGTTTCGAGTTGCGACTGATTGAAGGTTCAGCAGGACAGGAAGATGTCCGTTACCGCAATCGATTACAGGTGACCTATACATTGCCCTTTAATGAGAAACGCTGGAAAGTGTTTGCCAGTGAAGAGGCCTTTTATGATATCGAGGCGGATGCTTGGAACCAAAATCGTGTGTTCGCAGGTTTTCGTTGGACGCCCAATAAAACCTTTAGTACTGCGCTTTCTTGGGGGATTCAAAGTCTCAAGCGCGGCAGCGATTGGGAGGACCGCCAAGTGGTGTACTCCAGTATTAAGCTGGAGTTCTAAACAGAGGCCATGTTTTCCTCAGGATCCGGTTGTGCATAAGCTTCAAGGACGGCAGTGGCAATCGATTCTTTGAGTGCTTTATCGATAGGCGAGACTAAATCAAACCACCCTTGTTTGCCTTTGGTGCGGGGCATACTCACAAAGCGGCCTTTTTGGCCATCTACGACGCGCAATCCACGAATCAACAATGCGTCGTTAAAATTGAGGTCGCAAATAGCGCGAACATTACCGGTGTCTGCAAAGCGCACCATGCGTTGAATTGAGAGTTGTTCAGACATCTTGTTTCCTTTCAGTGCGGGCGAGGTAGTGTGATAAAAAGTTGTTCGTGAGTGCGTCAATTTGCGCAGTCAGTTCATGTAAGCGCAGTTTATCTTCCCAATTCATTTCAGGATAAGCTTCAGGTGATGCCAAACGGATCTGAAGGCGGCGGCGCTCAAAATATAAGCGAGTGACTTCATTTAGAATGCTTTCGCGCAATTGCACCGTGAGGCGCGATCGATTATCAATGGATGTTTGATCGCTTGACCAGATCAATTCATCAAGTTGCCACGACAAGGACACATCCCAACCTGATGAGGGGTCATCGGCAAAGATTAAGCGGTCGGTGGTTTCATCAGCAGATGATCCGCGCGAGGTGACATAAGTGTTTTGGGTGCGGTCATAACCAAGCGATACCGAAGGCAGTAGCGCTTTAAGGCGAGCTTGTTTGCGCCAGCGTTGAATTTTTTCCGGATGCAATTCGGCATATTGCATAGCGGCTGTATGCAGGCTTTGGATGCTAGGTTCGTGAGTGAAGTCAGGTAAAGTGGCCAGCTTTTGTGGCGACTTTTGTGTTTGCAGATAAAGACCCTTTTCTGTTGCTCCGACCAAGAGATTTTCATGGAGTGTCAATCCGTGAGTGGGCAAAACAGGTAATGAGGTGAGTGCTGTCCAATATCGTTGAGATGGATTCAGTTGATACACGCCGCGATCAGTTGTTGCTAGCAATGAGCCATCACTTTGAAGCAGACTGAAGATGTGCTTACTCGGCAATCCAGACAGCGGCAATGCCTCCCAATGACTGCCGGCATCGTGACTTGCCCGAATTTTGTTTTCAGAATAAATATAAACGGTATTGGGTTGATCTGTATCCGCATAAAGGCCACGGAGGAGGGGAAAGTAGTCGTCCTCCTCACCCGAACGACGACTAACATT